>CACXGE010000099.1 GCA_902767135.1 uncultured Lachnospiraceae bacterium
AACAAGGGAGATGAAGGATGGGATTATCCCTTCCGAAATCCAACTTAATTTTTTTTAAAAAGTGTCTTGACAAATGGGTTCACTTTATAGTAGTTATTACGGTATTTAATTTTTTTCAGGTAATGGAAGGGAAGCAATCTAAAAGTTATCTCTTAATAGCCACATTACTGGGTTTGGTTCCGGTAATAGCAGCCAGTTATTTTTGGAAAAAAAATAGGGAAACCACTATGATAAAGCATTTAGCAGGATATGGTTATGCTGTTTTTTATACCTATGTGCTTTTTATGGCTAAAAATAACATGGTATTTCTTTTTGTAATTCCAATGATTATGATAGTATCTGTGTATAACGATACGATTTATTCTCTTAAAATCAATGTGGGAACCATATTGGAAAGTATTATCGTTGTAGTATTAGGTGCAAAAACCGGGAAATTTGGTTACGCCGGAAGAGACTCTGCGGTTATTCAGATTGTTATCATGTGTTTGGTTGGTGTATTTTCCTATTATACCAGCAAAGTTCTTAATGCAAACAGCCAGCAGAAGTTGCAGAATGTAATGGAAGCACAAGAGAAGACGGAGCAGGTGTTGGGAAATACTACAGAGGTTTCTACGAAGCTAGAGCGTGGAATTGGAGAAATTAATCAGGAGTTGGAAAAATTAAATCATGCCACCAGAGTAACCAAGGAGGCTATGGGTGAAGTATCTGCGGGGGTAGAAGATACTGCAGGAGCAGTACAAAAGCAGTTGTACCAGACAGAGGAAATTCAAGATAAGGTGACAAAGGTAAATGATGCGGCCATGAATATTACAGAAAATATGCAGCTGACATTACAGGTATTAGAAAATGGAAAAAGAAATGTAGCTGTATTGGTAGAACAGGTAGAAAAATCTGTATGCAATGGAGCACAAGTGGAAGAAAAATTGAAAAATCTAGACAAGTATATGGAGGAAATGCATTCCATTGTAGAGATAATCAATGGAATCACCTCTCAGACTGGTTTACTGGCTTTGAATGCAAGTATAGAAGCGGCTAGAGCAGGAGAAGCAGGAAAGGGATTTGCTGTGGTTGCCACAGAGATTTCGGGGATGGCTACTCAGACGAAAAATGCTACTGTGGATATTGCGGAATTAATTGAGAATGTATCTGCTTCTATTGGTGAAGTGGTAGAAGTGATTCATATGATGATTGAAGGGATTCATGAAGAGAAACAGTCTACCAAGGAAACGGCAGAAAGCTTTGATAATATTCAAGACAATACCTATGGGATTCGTGAGAATGTGGAAAAACTGTCTGGTGATATTGAAGAATTGAAAGAGGCTAATTATGTGATTATGGATTCTATTCAAAGTATTTCTGCGATTTCAGAGGAAGTGTCCTCCCATGCCGGAGAGACAATGAGTGCACAAGAGCAAAATGTGGAGATACTAAACAAAATTGCAGAGGGAACAAAGAAGCTGGTGGAGTTGGCAGAACAAAGCAATCATATATCGTAATAAAAGAAAGAGGATGATGATTATGGAGATGGAGACAGTAAGTGTAGCAAGTATGATAGGGATGGGAGTATCTATGCTGCTTTCCATGGGGATTCCGGTGGGAATGCTCATATATGGAAAAGTGAAAAAAGATGCAAAGGTTTCAAGCTTTCTCATTGGAGCAGGTACCTTTTTTGTGTTTGCGCTGGTATTGGAGCAGATGTTACACATGGTAGTTTTAGGAACAGCGCCTAACTTACAGAATAATATCTGGATGTACGGTTTGTATGGCGCAGCCGCAGCCGCAGTTTTTGAGGAGACAGGACGTTTGGTTGCCATGAAATTTATCATGAAGAAACACCTGGATTTTAAAAATGGGTTTATGTATGGTGTGGGACATGGTGGAATTGAGGCGATTTTTATTGGGGGGATGTCAGGTATCAGCAATCTTGTGACATCGGTTATGATTAACTCTGGCACATTGCAAAAGAGCCTGGAAGTACTTGACGATGCTACAAAAGAAGCTACCTTACAACAGATATCAGCACTGTGGACTTCGGACAGTTATTTGTTTTATATTTCCGGAATCGAAAGAGCCTTTGCTATCTGTCTGCAAATTGGACTTTCTATTCTTGTGTATCTGTCAGTAAAGAAAGGCAAATGGGGATGTTTGGCATTGGCTTATGTATTCCATTTTGCAGTGGATTTTGTGGCAGTGGTATCAGCAAAATATATAAATGTAATTTTGGTACAAGTGATAATCATGGTATTTGCTATTGCAGTGCTGCTACTTGCCAGGGCTTTGGCAAAGAAATATCCAGAGGAAGGTAATATTTAGTGGAAAAGAGACATACTTTAATCAAGATTTGTGGTATTACTTCGGTAAAAGAAGCAGAATTTTTAAATAAGCATCCGGTGGATTTTGCAGGGTTTGTTTTATTCTATCCAAAGAGTAAAAGAAATCTCACCATAGAACAGGCAAAAGAGATTGTGTCTGCATTAAAGGAGTCCATTCAGCCGGTGGCAGTGGTAGTAAGTCCTACCATAGAACAGGCAAAAGAAATTGAAAAGGCAGGCTTTTCCTATATACAGATTCATAAGGATGTGCCAAAAGGCTTTTATGAACAGTGCAGTATACCGGTATTAAAGGCCTTTAATGTAAATGATGTGGAGGGTTTTGAAGAGTATCATAAGAACCCGGCCATTGCAGGATACGTGTTTGATGCTGTAGAGCCAGGCAGTGGAAAGGTGTTTGACTGGAAACTGGTAAAGGATATCCCAAGGGATGAAAAACTTTTCTTGTTGGCGGGTGGGCTTTGTTCAGAAAATGTTTCAGAGGCAATCCAATATATCAAGCCGGACGGGGTGGATGTATCTTCCGGAGTAGAGTATGAGGACAGCCAGGGAAAAGAAACCGGAAAGGACCCGGAGAGGATTGCGGATTTTGTGAAGGCTGTAAAATAAAGGGATGGGACCCATGTGTCTGGGGTCCCATCCCTTTGTGTCTATTTCGCAGCTTTTTCGTTTTTCAGTATTTCCTGAAATTCTTTCATATCCTTTGCAATCTCACCGCTTAAAGCAAGGAGACAGATTAAGTTGGGAATTGCCATCAATGCGTTGGCAATGTCAGAGAAATTCCACACAATATCCAAAGCTGTGGTTGCACCAAGATAGGCAATTAAGGAGAATACAATACGATAAATCATATTTAGCTTTGGAGATTTCACCAGGTATTCAAAAGCTTTTTCGCCGTGGTATTCCCAGCCAAGGATGGTGGAGAAGGCGAATAATGCAATGCCAATGCTTACCAGAATAGCTCCAAGTCTGCCAAGTACCGTCTCAAAAGCTAAGATGGTAAGTGCAGCACCCTTAATGACGGCAGCATACTCGTAAGTACCGTCTTCGTTAAATATGTACTTGTTGCCGGAAGCATCTGACCAGGTACCAGTAAGGTTATCTGTAGTCTCCACAGCAGTGAGAACCAAAGTAGAATGATCAGAACCTGTCAATGTCAATGTATTTTCGTCAATGTCATAGGTATAATCATTGCTGGCATCCTTTCCGTCGGAGACATTGGAAGCGTCGATGGAAATTACGTTATCCGTTGCGTCATAGACTCCAGTAATATTTGTCTCTGTGCTTCCAAGGACACCGGAGCTGGCAATACAAAGACCGGTAATAGTGCAGACTACAATGGTATCCCAGAAGGTACCGGTCATATTGATATAACCCTGGCGAACCGGATGGTCTGTGTGGGCGGCAGCGGCTGTGATAGCAGCAGAACCCATACCTGCTTCGTTTGAGAATACACCACGGGCAACCCCAAAACGCATGGCATTCATCATAGAGGCTGTAATGGTTCCACACAAACCGCCACCTACTGCCTGAACAGAAAATGCCATGGTAAAGATTTCCTTGATACCTGCAGGAACATTTCCGATATTTCCAATGATTACAAGAATACCTGCAATTACATAAAAAATTGCCATAAAAGGCACCACAATGCTAGACACCTTAGATATATATTTAATCCCACCTACGATAATAACCAAGGCCAGAATAGTAATCACAACACCGGTGATAATCGGTGAGATATGGAAGGTTGAGTTCAAAGCTTCGGAAATAGAATTTGCCTGTGTCATATTTCCAATACCAAAGGAGGCAATGACAGCAAAGAGTGCAAACAACCAGCCTAAAACGCTTCCTAATGTTTTATTCTTAAAGGATTTTTTCATGGTGTACATTGGACCACCACTCATTTCACCTTTTTCATTCACTTCACGGTACTTGATGGCAAGCATACATTCAGAGAATTTGGAGGTGAGGCCGAAGGCGGCGGAAATCCACATCCATACCAATGCTCCGGGACCGCCGGACACCATTGCGGTAGCCACACCTACAATATTACCGGTACCAATGGTGGCTGCTAACGCCGTAGTCAGAGCTGAAAATGGAGAGATATCTCCTTTTCCACCATCTGATTTTTTTCGTGCTTCTTTACTTAAGGTACTTTTAATAGCATAAGGCAAATTACGCCATGGAAGAAATCCGGTACGAATTGTCAGGAAAATTCCGGTACCAACCAGTAGGATTAACATCACCGGACCCCAGACAAAGCTATCTACGGATTCTAAAATTTTTCCGAATGTTTCCATAATACATTCCCCTTTCTTTATATCTTTTATAATAAAAATAGAAAGAGGGTAACTCATTAAGTTATCCTCTTCGATGTAAGCTATTTTATTTGATTTTAAAGTTGTTGTCAACTGTAAATCAATTATATTTGGGGTGTTGACAATTTTATACCATAAAGGTTTCAATGTCCTTAAACAAAGAGTGCTATCGAATATACGGTTAGCCTGGAATAAATTTAGTTATAAAAAATAACCGCTAGTTTACCAGACAGGGCGGTTATTTTTTGTGTGAATTGTCTTTTTCAATTGTATATCCAAGTCCATAAGCTGTCAGTACAAGACCGATAACAGCAATCATAATCCCATTTTAAATCATCCCACGAATCCCGATAAGATAAAAGGATGCCAAAGATAGCAGTGCAAGGAAAGTGACCAGAATTTGAAAGCTTTTCCTTTTAGGAAGTGTTTCATCCAAAGAAAGCAGATAGACAAATACCAAAAGTGCGGGAAATAAATATCTGCCCTGAGGTTGAAAGTCAATAAAGTATGCATTGTAAATCACAAGCAGATAGGACAGCAACATCAAGCCGACACAGGTAATATAGCTTAGGATGTTTTTGGCATTTTTTTCACGGAAATTTGTCTTTAAAACCCCATAAGAACCAAAAACAAATAATGCAAAAAAGCATAGTCCATAGGTAATATAATACACAGGCGAGGTTCCAATAGCGTAGGCGCCGTATAGTCCGCAGAAGCTTTCCCCTAATAAGGTGTGAAATCCCATTTGTGTCAAAAGGGTAGAAAGTGAAATGCCCTTTTGGTGTAAGTAGATAGAAGGTGCCATGTCTGCAAGTGGTGTGGTGCTTTTGTATTCATAGTCTGCCTGCATTAAGGTAACTTCTTCTATGATATTACTTTTATCCAGACCGTATACCGAAAAATCTAATGCCATACGAATTCCTAAAGTAAGCAGGGCAATGCAAAACAGGGTAATGCAGGACAATATCAGATGCTTTCTCTTTTCCTTAGGTGCAAATATAACCTCATATAGAAAGAAAAAGAACAACCACAGTGGTATCAGGTAATAGTTTTTCTTGGACATTAAGGTAAGACCAAATAGTATACCAAGGGGTATATAATGATACCATCGCCCGTTCTGTTCCAGAATCTTGTGTAGAAAACTGTTTTTTTTCAGAATCTGGTAAAGGCACAGATAACCTAAGAAAAAATCAAAGGCATCAGAGGTTGCATAGGAAAATAGATACCATAGTTGGGGTGTGATGCAAAATGCCACAGTAAGCAGGGGATTTTCTTTATACATCCCAATTCCCATAACAGTTAATATAGTAGCCAGCAATAAACTAAACCCTCGGAAGTTCCACACCACAGGAAGCAGCATTGCAAGTTTCCCAGCGAGGAAATAGTAGATATTTAATTCCCAAAGCCTGGTCATGCCATATCCGCTAAAATAACTGTGGTCCAAATCTCTTACATCGGTCAAAGCATTATGATTTGCATAGTACATAATGGCAGGTTCTGTCTGGTACTCATCCGGATGGATGGTATTGGGACTGAAGATTCCTATCAGATAGATTCCTATCAGTCCTGCAAGTAATATGGCAGGGAGTAAAATTGTAGGGTTTATCTTGTTTTTTGTATTCATAATTATTATCCTCGTTTTTATGATACTCTTGACACTTACATCACATTATGGCATGAGAATACATATAAGTCAAAATTTTTTGTAATTATGAAACCAAATCAGTTAAAATAGAGTCTAATAAGTGGGGAAGCCAGGGAACCCGGTATCGTGGCACGACGGAATCGGCGATTTAGGCGATTTGCACAAAAAAATCCGGAATCATAAAAAGGTATTGACATAATAAATAAAAATGATAAAATAGAGATACAGTTTATGTACAGCTTAAAAAATACAAGAAGGGGTTGACTGGTATGAGAAAAGGGAATATAATCTGGCAGAGCAGAGCATTTTTGCGTTTTTTTAGGCTGGGGTTGTCGCAGCTGTATTAAGGTTGTCTTTTAATGCATAGAATTTTTATGTGTTAAAGGGCTTTTTTTATTCATTTTAATATCAAGAGAGGTGAGCAAGAAAAAGAAGGGGATATCTATGGTACAGTAAATCAAGAGTGGAATTTGTAGTAACTCAAATAAAGAGTCTATTTGACTGCCAATATTGAAATGGGGTGTTTCTTTATGAAGAATGTAATTATTGAAGGTACAGGTGTGTATACACCAAAGAATGCAGTGTATAATGCAGATATCGATGAACATTTTAATAAAAGAGGATTAAGTGCACATAATCTTATGGAGCATTTGGGAAGAAAAAAACGGTATTTTATTTCAGAAGGAGAAAATACCATTACTATGTGTCAGAATGCAATTGAAGATTGTGTGAAAAAGAATGAGATCTCGTTAGAAGATATAGAGATGGTTGTTGTTTGTAGCGATACACCAGAATACTTGTTCCCGTCAAATGCAATGAAATTAACAGGTTTATATGGGGAGAAATTGAAAAATGTAAAAGTCGCCTTTGACTTAAACAGTAATTGTACGGGTATGGTTCAAGGAATGGATGTTGTAAATAAATACATGAAATGTTCAAATATAAAAAAGGCATTAGTAGTGGGATGTTTTTGTATAACTCCGATTGCATTATGGTCAGATACTGTGGTTTATGCTACTTTTGCAGATGCAGCGGCGTGTGCGGTTCTTTCAAGTAAAGAAAGTGGGAGTCCTGAGGGATTTCTTGATGTGGAAGTATTTGTAGATGCTAGTTATCACAATTATATAACTTATCCCAAATGTGGGATGTCAAAGGTACCATTAAAATCAATCGAACCAAATGAAAAAAGATTGGAGTGGAATCCTTTTCCAATGGATTTTATTCCAGAACGTTGGGTAGACACGATTAAAGTGGTGTTGGAAAGAAACTCATTAAACGTGGATGAAATAGATTTTTTTATTTTCTCGCAATTAAGTGATGCCTATAATTTACAGACCCTAGAGTTATTAGGTGTACCAGAAGATAAATATTATTTTTGGGGTAGGGAATATGGATATACAGGAAATACTTGCCCAGTTTTATGCATTGATAGGATGTGGGATAAGTATAATAAACAGGGAAAAAAAATGATAGTGTGTACAGTTGGAGCCGGCTATTCTGCCATTGTCCAATTATATCAATTTTAAGGGGGAATTCTTATGGAGAAAAAAAAGACTGCAGTTGAGGTATATTTGTCCACAGTGTATAAGTGGGGGCTTATTATTTTGGTGAGTGCATGTATGTGTGCTACCGCTACATTTAACACAGAAAAGTTATTGGGTTTTTATCCCAAAGTACCATGGATTGCTACAATTTTATTTGCGACTATGGACGTTATTTTCTTTATATCTGCAATGGCAATTGTGAAAACATCCTTTGACGAAAATGGAGATTTAAAAGAAGGAAGATTAAAAATAGGAAAAATATTTTCTGCTAGTGTATTAATTATACAGTGGAATTATATTTTGTATATGATTCCATCAAGGACATTTTGGGGTTTTTTGTTCTTCTTTTTAATTTTGATGGCATTTTTTTTGGATATTAAGTTGCTAATTATCAGTGGCCTGGTTTGCATGGGCTCGTTATTTGTTGCATGGGGTGTGCGAGGAACTGCTCTTCTACCAGTCAAAGATGAATTGTTTATTACAGATGTTATTATGTGTTTCATAGGACTTAGTTTGTCATTGGCAGGTTTGTCTATTTTTGTTTATTTTGTATCTCATTTTTTAGTAACAGCCAAAAAAGATGAACTGGAAAGGAACAACGAGCATGTGATGAAGGTTTTAAATTCTGTAGAGGTAATATCAGAACGGCTACATGAAGCAGGAACCTCCCTCTCAAAAATCTCTGAGAATGAAAGTGCCTCAGCCCAGGAGCTGGCTGCAACCAGTGAGCAATTGGCAGAGAGTAGTGACACCCTTGGTACGAAAAGCGATGAAAGCATGGAAAACCTTGGGGAACTTAGGGAATGGGAAGGTGTTGTGGCGGATAACGTGGACAAGGTAGAAAACACATCCAAAGAGCTTCTTGATAAATCTATGGAAAATGAAAGACTGTTAAACAATTTACATACCATCAATGGAGAGGTCTCCCAATCCATGACGGCTACAACAGATATGGCAAAAAAACTGTCAGATGCAGTACAGGAAATAGGTGCTACCTTAAACCTTATCAGTGAAATATCTACTTCCACCAATTTGCTGGCTCTCAATGCATCCATTGAAGCGGCAAGAGCCGGGGAAGCCGGAAGGGGCTTTGCAGTTGTAGCCTCAGAGGTGGGAAACCTTGCCAATAATACACAGGAGTCTTTAAAAGAAGTAGAAACGGTGATTCAACGAGTGCAAAGCAGTGTGAGAGAAATTACCCAACAGATTGAAGAAAACTCATCGAAACTGGATACACAAAATGAATATTTTGAGGATGTATTTGAAAGCATGCAGGGAATGACAGCGTTGCTCCACGTTTCCGTTGATGCAATCAATACCATGGGTCAGGCCCATGACAAACAGTCAGAGGTGATTAAAAGAACGGTATCCATCAATCAGGAAATTGCACAGAGTATCAGAGACGAAAACATACAGTTTGCTTCCATCAATACCATGGCAGAAAATAATGCAAATGATACTGCCCAGGTTGCTGCCCAGGCAAGTACCATCAATGATATGGTAGATGAGATGCGCACTCTGTTAAAAAGTGAAGCGTGAGCCAAGTAACCCTGAGCCAAGTAACCCGATATTGTGGCACACACAGTAACCAAAAAGGCTACCAGCGATTATGCCGGTAGCCCTTTTTCTATAATAGATTTCTATATTCTCTCCGTCCATCTACAACAGCATAAATTATTACT
Organism: uncultured Lachnospiraceae bacterium; assembly: GCA_902767135.1. Taxonomy (GTDB): domain Bacteria; phylum Bacillota; class Clostridia; order Lachnospirales; family Lachnospiraceae; genus RUG11237. The sequence goes on from CACXGE010000099.1 coordinate 9,520, forward strand.
GTTTTCTCCACTTCATTGACCTTATAAAATATCAAATGTCTTTCTACAATAAGCACTCTGTACCCTTGTTTCCGTAGTATTGAATATTTGGGTACACTTCCTGAAAAGGGACAATCTTCTAACCTTTTCATGGCATTCTCAATCTTATCAAGATAATTTAAAGCAATATCCACACTTCTTGAATCATCCGCAATATAAAAAATAATCTCTCTTAGTTGCTCATCTGCTTTATCCGTTCTAATAATCTTATACTTCATCGGATTTCCTCTCTAAGAGAGATTTGCGTATATCATCAAACGTTTCTTGCATTGGTGATACTCTTCCATTTACAACATCCTCTTCTGCCTCTGCCAATGTACGCAATAATTCCAATTCAGATCTCATTTGATAATAGTCTTGTAAGCCCATTACTGCTGTATCCCCACGACCATTCACTGTAATAATAACAGGTGTTCTGTTTTCATGACACTCCTTAGAAATTTCACTATAATGATTTCGCAAATCCGAAGATGGTCTGATAATTGCATCCATAAATTACACCTCCATGCTTTGATATAGTCAAATTATATCATAATATGTATATGCTGTCTATTAATTGTTACTGTGAGCCAGGGAACCAGGTAACGTGGTACATGCAAAATAGAACAAAGGTCATTTATCAAAGAGGAATATTTTTTGTTCAGAATCTATAGACAATTTCCAAAGAAAAGTGTATACTGACTATCACAGGTTTTGCGTATAACGCAAGAGGAAACAGAGAAAACTAGTGAAGAGTAGTAACAGTTCAGTCAGGTCTGCGCATTTACTGCGCTGAGCGTGCGAAAATGTGAATTTAACAAAAATCGGGCAATTATGCATGCGTAAGCATTGCCCGATTTCGTAACAGTTCAGCACATTGGCTGAACAGTTACGAAGAGTAACTATTGTGTTAGCATTAGAATATGGAGGATACAAAATCATGGAAATAACAAAGGAAATGACAATTGGAGAATTATTACAGGTTGCACCACAGGCTGCACCGGTTCTTTTAGAGATTGGGATGCATTGTCTTGGATGCCCATCAGCACAGGGAGAAAGCTTAGAAGAGGCTGCTATGGTTCACGGACTTGACGCTGTGGATTTGGTGGCAAAAATCAATGAAGTAGTGAATGCAAAAGAAGCATAAACATTAGGAACTGTGAAAAAAGATGCCCTGGTAAGTCGCCAGGGCGTTTTCGTGTACAAAAATTTAGGCAACCATATGATATAAGGAGAATTTGGATATGAATAAGAGAAAAGCAGTGATTTTGGCAGCAGGAAAAGGAACCAGAATGGAGTCAGATTTACCAAAAGTAATACATACCATTGATGGCAAGCCAATGGCAGAGTACGTGATTGAGGCGGTAAAGGAAGCAGGTATGGAGGATATCTGTTTAATTGTAGGATACAAGGCAGAACAGGTAAAGGAGGCTATTACCTCCAAGGTAAGCTTCTGTGTTCAGGAGGAACAGTTAGGAACAGGTCATGCAGTAAAGTGTGCCAGTGACTTTATTGGAACAAGTGGGGAAGTATGTGTTCTCTGTGGGGATACTCCTTTGATCACTGGGGAAACCTTAAAGAAGGCTATGGAATATCATGAGAACAGCAAAAATCAGATGACCGTTATCTCCGCAATTATGGAAGACCCTACAGGTTATGGAAGAATTATCCGGGATGAACAGGGAGAATTTTTAAAGAATGTGGAACATAAGGATGCAACAGAAGAGGAGAGAAAGAGCAAGGAAGTAAATTCCGGAATGTACATTTTCTCCTGCAAGGACCTATCCTATGCATTGACTCAGATTCATAATGATAATGCCCAGGGAGAATACTATCTTCCGGATACTTTGGAGATTATCCGCAATCAAGGGGGAAAGGTAGGAGCTTATGTTTTGGAGGATGCCAAAGAAATGTCAGGAGTTAATACAAAGGCTCAGCTTGAGGAAGCCACAAGAATCATGCACGAAAGAGTGGGAAAGGGAATCTAAGATGATAGTGATTGCAGGATTGGGAAATCCTACCAAAGAATATGAACATACCAGACATAATGTAGGCTTTGATACCATTGACGTAATTGCGGATAAGTATGGAATTTCTGTCAGTGAAAAGAAGCACAAGGCATTGATTGGAAAAGGACACATAGAAGGGCAGAAGGTGATTCTGGTAAAACCACAGACTTACATGAACCTGAGCGGAGAGAGTATTCGGGAGGTTTGTGATTATTTTAAAGTAGATCCGGAAAGGGAGTTGATTGTTATCTATGACGATATCAGCCTGGCACCGGGAAAGCTGCGCATCCGTCCAAAGGGCAGTGCCGGCGGTCACAATGGAATCAAGAATATTATTGCACAGCTGTCCACCCAGAATTTTTACCGTATCAAAGTGGGAGTAGGTGAAAAACCAAAAGGTTGGGATTTAGCGGACTATGTGTTAGGGCATTTTTCCAAGGAAGAAAATGAATGGATGGAAACGGCCTTTGAGGAGGCAGCAAAGGCAGTGGAAGTCATAATAACCAAAGATATTGCAACAGCAATGAATCAGTTTAACTAGGAGAAGTTTCATGAACGTAGTGACCTATCCCTTAAGGGATTTAGAGGAATACAATGAAATAAAGAAAAAGCTGTTAAGCCCCAAAGGGAAAGGAATACTTCAGCTTTGTGGTTGTGTGGAATCCCAGAGAGTACACCTGATGCAGGGATTAGGGGAAGCGTTTAAGCGAACGCTTATTATCACCTATGATGAACAAAGAGCCAGAGCCATTTATGAGGATATGAAATTTTTCAGGGAGCCGGTGGCTTTGTATCCTGCCAAGGATTTTATTTTCTTCAATGTTGACATTAAAAGCAATCTGTTAGTGAAGGAACGAATGAAGGCACTCAAAATGCTTTTAGAAGAGGAAAGTGCCACCTTGATTACTACCATTGACGGATTGATGGATAGTTTAATTCCTCTAGAGGAATTAGAGCAGTATATTTTCCAGATAGAGGAAGGTGCTATCTTAGAACGGGATGCCTTGATAAAAAAGTTGTTTTCCATGGGATATGAAAAAACCACTTTGGTAGAAGGGGGAGGTCAGTTTGCAGTGCGGGGGGATATTGTGGATATTTATCCGTTGACGGAAGAGCTTCCTTTTAGAATCAATTTTTTTGATGATGAAGTGGAAAAGATCGTGGCATTTGAACCGGAGTCCCAGCGTGCAATCTATCCGGAGAGCATGGAGGATATGATTAGCAATGTAAGGCTTTACCCGGCCACGGAGCTTATGCTGACAGAGTCAAGGAAGAAGACAGGATTAGAAAAAATCAAGGAGGAAGCAAAGCTTCAGGAGGCAGCCTTTCGAAAGGAGCACAAGTCAGAGGAGGCTCACCGTGTGTACCGAATGGTAGAGGAATTGGAAGATGAGCTGATGGTTCTTGGAAGGGCAAATGCAGACAGCCATGTGAAAAGTTTTTATGATAATACAGTATCTTTATTAAATTATTTTGAAGATGCCTTGATTTTTTTGGATGAGCCTGTGAGAGTTTACGAAAAGGGTCAGGTAGTGGAAACAGAGTTTCGAGAAAGCATGATACACCGTATGGAAAAGGGATACGTGCTGCCTTCCCAGACAAAAATTTTATATGGCTGTAGGGAGATTATGGGAAGAATAGAGAACCACAATACAGTGGCAATTTCCACCTTAGAGCCAGCCAGAACAGAGTATAAGGTCCGGGAAAAATATAGTTTTTCGGTACAGAATGTAAATTCCTATAATCACAGCTTTGAACTTCTGGTAAAGGAAATAAAGAACTACAGGAAACGTGGGTATCGAGTGCTTTTATTATCCCCGTCAAAAACCAGAGGAGAGCGTCTGGCAAATGACTTGATGGAGGCAGAGCTTCCAGTATTCTACAGTGAAAATCAGGATAGACTTTTGGAACCAGGAGAGGTGATGGTTACCTACGGAAATGTACACAAGGGCTATGAGTATCCGTTGATTTCCTTTGTGGTAATCTCAGAGGGGGATATTTTTGGAACAGAGCATAAGCACAAAAAGAGGGCAAAAAAGAAAAGCGGTTATGAAGGAAAAAAAATCAACAGCTTTACAGACCTGCAGGTTGGGGATTATGTTGTGCATGAAAACCATGGTTTGGGGATATATAAAGGAATTGAGAAGATTACTGTGGATAAAGTGGCAAAAGATTACATGAAAATCGAGTATGCCTCAGGAGGAAATCTGTATATTCTTGCCACTGGTCTTGATATGATTCAAAAATATGCAGGCTCGGATGCCAAGGTTCCAAAGTTGAATAAGCTAGGAGGTAAGGAGTGGCAGAAGACCAAGACCAAGGTAAAGACAGCGGTGGATGTGATTGCCAAAGATTTGGTGGAGCTGTATGCGGCAAGGCAGGAAAACAATGGCTTTGTGTATGGCGAGGATACCGTATGGCAACGGGAGTTTGAAGAGCTCTTTCCCTATGATGAGACAGAGGATCAGTTAGCTGCCATTGAGGCAACCAAGCAGGATATGCAGAGCAATAAAATCATGGACCGCTTAGTGTGCGGAGATGTGGGCTATGGAAAAACGGAAATTGCCATTCGTGCAGCCTTTAAGGCAGTACAGGAGGAAAAGCAGGTGGTGTATTTAGTTCCCACCACCATTCTGGCACAACAGCATTACAATACCTTTGTCCAGCGTATGAAGGATTTCCCGGTAAATATTGAGCTGATGTCCAGATTTCGCACTCCATCCCAGATAAAGAAAACCATTCAGGGATTAAAAAATGGTCTGGTGGACATTGTCATAGGAACCCACAAGGTACTGTCAAAGGAAGTGGAATACAAAGATTTAGGACTGTTAATTATTGACGAGGAGCAGCGCTTTGGGGTGGCACACAAAGAAAAGATAAAGAAGCTTAAGGAAAATGTGGATGTGCTGACATTAACCGCAACCCCTATTCCCAGAACCCTTCACATGAGTCTTATTGGGATTCGTGATATGAGTGTTTTGGAGGAGCCACCTATGGACCGTCTGCCCATTCAGACTTTTGTGATGGAATTTAATGAGGAGATGGTGAGGGAGGCAATCAACAGAGAACTTGCCAGAGGGGGTCAGGTGTTTTACGTATATAATAGGGTGAACAATATTGATGAAGTGGCCAATATGGTGGCGAATCTGGTGCCGGAGGCAAATGTGTCTTTTGCACACGGACAGATGAAGGAACATGAGTTAGAGAATATCATGTGTGACTTTATCAACGGAGATATAGATGTGCTGGTATCCACAACCATTATCGAGACAGGTTTGGATATCTCCAACGCCAACACCATTATTATCCATGATTCGGACAATATGGGATTGTCTCAGTTATACCAGCTAAGAGGCCGTGTGGGAAGGTCTAACAGGACAGCCTATGCTTTCTTCATGTATCAGAAGAATAAGATGCTAAAGGAAACTGCAGAGAAACGACTTCAGGCCATCAAAGAGTTTACAGAGCTGGGAAGCGGATTTAAGATTGCCATGCGGGATTTGGAAATCCGTGGTGCCGGAAATCTTTTAGGCGAGCGACAGAGCGGTCATATGGCAGCGGTAGGTTATGATTTGTACTGCAAGATGTTAAATACTGCGGTAAAGAAGTACAAGGGAGAAGAGGAAAGAGAAGAGTTTGAGACTGTGATTGATATCAGTGTCAACGCCTTTATTCCTCCAAGCTACATTGCCAATGAGATGCAGAAATTAGATATGTATAAAAAAATTGCTGCCATTGAAAGTGAAGAGGAAAAGGAAGACATCATGGATGAATTGCAGGACAGATACGGGGATTTGCCCAAAAATGTGGAGAATCTTTTAAATATTGCCAGCTTAAAGTGTATGGCTCACCGGGCGTATGTGACGGAGGTCAGTGACAAATCCGGAAATATAAGGATTACCATGTATGAACGTGCAAAGATTAAGGTGGAAGAGATTCCTTCCTTATTAGAAAAGTTCCAGGGAAGTTTAAGCTTCAAGCCGGAACAGACGCCGTATTTTGTGTATCAGGAATCGGGAAACCGCAGGAAGGAAAAAACCCCGGTGGTGGAAACTGTGAGAAGGTTATTAAGTGAGTTAATTGTTATTGTGCAGAGCTAGGATTTCAGGGATGCGACCCCCTATTGTAAAAGGGAGCTTAGCAATAGACTGGAATTGTAATTTAACAGGAAATCCGTTATACTAATGATAAATTAGGTATAACGGATTTTTGATATGTGCAGGAGGTTGGAACATGGCAAAAACAGTGGCAATTGGAATACAGAGTTTTGATAAGATAATAGAAGGAAACTATTTTTATATTGACAAGACATCCTTTATAAAAGAGTGGTGGGAAAGCGGAGATGATGTAACCCTTATTACCCGCCCAAGACGTTTTGGAAAAACCCTGAATATGAGTATGTTAGAGCAGTTCTTTTCTGTGGATTATGCAGAACGGGGAGAGTTGTTTGAGGGACTTTCCATCTGGGAGGAGGAAAAATACAGAGAGTTACAGGGAACCTATCCGGTGATTAGTCTGTCTTTTGCCCGGATAAAAGAAAAGGATTATAAGAAAACAAAGGCTAAAATATATGAAGTGATTAGAAATGAATATATTAAATATAGTTTTATAAAAGACAGTGATGTTTTAACAGATGCAGACAGAGATACGTTTAACCGTATGTTATCAAGAGACATGGAGGAAACAGATGCAACCTCAGGGTTGTACCAGCTATCTGATTTTATGTATCGTTATTATGGGAAAAAAGTGATTATTTTACTGGATGAATATGACACTCCCATGCAGGAGGCTTATGTAAATGGATTCTGGGATGAACTGGTTGCGTTTACCAGAAGTCTCTTTAACTCTACGTTCAAGACAAACCCATATATGGCAAGAGCTGTTATGACTGGAATTACACGAGTAAGCAAGGAGTCCATTTTTTCCGATTTAAACAATTTGAAAGTTGTTACCACTACATCAAATGAATATGCCACGTGGTTTGGTTTTACAGAACAAGAGGTTTTTTGTGCATTGGAGGACTGTGGATATGGTAATAGAAAGGAAGAGATAAAACGATGGTATGATGGATTTGTTTTTGGAGAACAAAAGGATATTTATAACCCCTGGTCTATTTTGAATTTTCTGGATACAGGGAAACTTGCCACGTATTGGGCTAACACCAGCTCCAATAGTCTGGTTGGAAAACTCATCCGGGAGGGAAGCAAAAGAGTAAAACTCAGTTTCGAAACTTTGCTGCTGGGGAAAACAATCTGCTGTCCGATGGATGAGCAGATTGTGTATAATCAGCTAGATAATAGTGAAGGGGCTATCTGGAGTCTGCTGCTTGCCAGTGGGTATCTGAAAGTAATCCATTATGAAAGCGAAGAAAATGTGGTGGGTGGTGGATTTCCTAAATACGAACTGGAACTTACCAATTTTGAAGTAAAGCGTATGTTTGAGCGCATGGTGCATACATGGTTTGAAGAACAGGAGGGAAACTATAACGATTTTGTGGAAGCCTTGATTCTGGGAGATTTAGATGCCATGAATGAATATATGAATCGTGTGGCAGAGCAGATGTTTAGCAGTTTTGATGGCGGAATCAAGCCTTCCAAATCACAGCCTGAGCGCTTTTATCATGGATTTGTACTAGGTTTAATTGTCGACCTTTCAGACCGATATGTAATTACATCCAACCGGGAAAGCGGATTCGGACGATATGATGTGGTGATAGAGCCAAAGGATAAGAAAGAGGATGCAATCATTTTAGAGTTTAAGGTGTTCCATTCCAAAAAAGAAACATCTTTAGAAGACACCGTTGCATCTGCTCTTGCCCAGATCAAAGAGAAAAACTATGAGGCAGACTTGATTCGAAAGGGAATCCCGGCAGAGCATATCCGCAAGTATGGTTTTGCCTTTGAGGGAAAAAAGGTGCTGATTGGATGAACATTACGGTCTCAGCAGTAAATGCTGAGACCTGTAATGAATAGAAACTTCGTAACAGTTTAGCCTATGGCTGAACTGTTACGAAATTTCAAGTTTCCCCCAGGAAAGTGTTGAACACTTTAAAAAAAAGAGATATAATGGAGTCTGTTGTGAATATTCGTATGGGTATTCGCAGAATTCAAGACATAGGAGAGGAAACAATGAAGCGGAGAGTTGGAAAGCTACTTCAAATTTTTCCTATCATTGTAGTAATGACTATAAGTAGTGGCTGTGGGAGTGAACCGGTATTGTCCACGGATGTGATTGCTCAGTTTGAAGGAGAGGACATTACAAAAGAAGAGGTTTCTTTTTATTTAATTGTCAATCAGATTGTATATGAAAAACAGTTTGCCAGTGAGTATCCTGACCAGGATATCTGGCAGATGGATTTGCTGGGGACTGGAAATACCTTGGAGGAGGATGTAAAGTCAAGTATATTACAACAACTTCGTCAGATGCATATTTTGTTGGATAAGGCAGAGGAATATCATGTGGAGTTTTCCAAGGAAGACGAGGAAGAATTATTGGTGTTAATGGAAATATTTCAGCAGGAGTATGCACCAAAGGTTCTGGAGGAATTGCAGATGGAGGATGGGATGCCCAGGGAACGCATGAAAGAATCCATGCTTGCGGCCAAGGTGAAGGAGAAAATATGTAATTCCAAAGGCTGGAGTGAGGAGGAAAAGGAGAAAAAATTTGAACGTCTTATGGAAGAATGGGCATTGTCCTATCATTTCACCATTCGGGAAACAGATTGGGAAAACACCCATTTTACGTTAGGGCAGTATAGTGAGGAAAGCCAGTGATGATTGAAAATTAGGAATCAGAAATCAGAAATCAGAGATGATAAAGTAAAGATATCTGTTCCGTGGTTCTGAACAGATAGTAACAGTTTATCCATAGGCTAAACTGTTGCAACAGATGCGAAAATATGAAATCAGAGGAGAAGAAAGATGAAAAAGTCAGTAAAAGTTTTAGGTATCACTGCTGCAATGATGGCAGCATTAACTATGGGGGGCTGTGGAACCAAACCTACAGAAACTGCGGCAACTGTATATGGAGAGAATGTGTCTGTCAGTGAACTTGGTATGTATACTATTTATCAGCAGGTTCAGTATGAGCAGTTTTACAGTATGTATTTGGGAACTTCGGTAGACTGGTCACAGGAGTACGATGGTGCAACCATGGAGGATGAAACAAAGAAAAACGCCTTAGATACATTTAAGAAAATGAAAATTGTAGCTGCACATGCAGGGGATTACAATGTTTCTGTCTCAGAAAAAGAACAAAAGAAGATTGATAAAGCAGCCAAAAAACTGGTGAAAAGTAATGATACCAAAGCACAGAAGGTCTTGTATATTACGGAAGATGGCGCCAAGGAATTATTTAAGACTTATTATTTATATAATAAAACAAGTGAGGCCATGGTAGCAGATGTAGATACGAATGTTTCTGATGAGGAAGCAGCACAGAAAAAAATGTCATATGTAAAGTTTGACTTGGAATCTACTACAGATGAAGAAGGAAATACGGTAGAGTTGACAGAGGATGAGAAGAAAGAAGCAAAAGCTAAGGCAGAGGAAGTTGCCAAGGCAGGAGCAGACAAATTAGAAGCGTCAGTGGAAGGTACGGATTATACTGTGGAAACTGCCACCTTTGATGATGAGTCGGATACTTTGGACAAGAAGGTGTACAAGGCAGCCAAGAAATTAAAAGAAGGACAGATGTCAAAGGTAATTGAAACAGACAGTGCCTGCTATGTCATTCGTTTGGATAGCAATTTAGACAGAGAAGCAACAGACAGCAAGAAGGAAGAAATTGTAAGCCAAAGAAAGAGTGATGCTTTTGATGCGATTTACGAAGAATGGGAGAAGGCAGATGATGCTTTTGTAGTAGATGAAAAAGTATGGAAAACCATAAGATTTAAAGATAAAATCACATTAAAGCAGGAGGAGACAGAAACCTCAGAAGAAAATACAGAAACTAAGGATACGGCTGACACAGAAGAGACACAATCAGAGGAGACCACAGAAGCCACAGAATAAACAGAGAGAAAAACCTGCATAAATGCAGGTTTTTTATGATAACAGGAGGAAAGATGGAGATTTATCTTATCAGACATGGAGAGACAGAATGGAATACTTTGCGAAAATTACAGGGAAGATCTGACACAGAATTAAATGAAGTGGGAATTCAATTAGCACAGATGACATCCAAGGCATTGGAGGATATCCCTTTTGATGTTATATACACCTCTCCACTAAAGCGTGCAAAAAAAACGGCAGAAATCATGAAAGGGGATAGAGATATCCCTTTGATTGAGGAGGAGAGAATTCAGGAAGTGTGTTTTGGAGCGTATGAAGGCTTAGGGTGCACGAAAGAAAACTATGAGATACCGGATCCAGAATTTGAATATTTTTTTCAGGCACCGGAAAAGTATGTGGCAAAAAATGGATGTGAAAGTATAGAACAATTATGTGAAAGAACCACTTCCTTTTTGAAAGAACTGTTAAACAGGAAGGAACTGCAGGATAAGAAGGTCTTAATTGCAACCCACGGTGCAGCTATGAAGGGACTTCTCAGTATTTTTCATGAAGGAGAAAAAGAAAATTTCTGGGGATGTGGTGTACATAAAAACTGTGCAGTCACCAAATTAACCTATAAGCATGGGAAATTGGAATTAGAATATGAAAACCGCATTTTCTACCCGGAACATTTGGGGACAAAACCCAGATTTGCAAAATAGTCGTAAGGAGGAATACAGATGGCAAAGGAAAAAGAAGTCAAAACCAATGCCATGAGAATCTTAGATAAAAATAAGATTTCCTATCAGGTGAACACCTATGAGTGTGATGAATTTATTGATGGAGTGCATATTGCAGATAAGTTAAACCAGCCCTATGAAATCAGTTTTAAGACGTTGGTGGCTGTGGGAAAAAGCAAGGCAAATTATGTGTTTGTGATTCCTGTGGATAAAGAAATTGATTTCAAGAAGGCAGCGAAAATGGTGGGAGAAAAAAGTGTGGAATTAGTCCCGGTAAAGGAAATCCAGGGATTGACAGGTTACATCCGGGGAGGATGTACGCCCATAGGAATGAAAAAACTATTCCCCACGGTGATTCAGGAAAGTGCAAAGAATTATGAAACAATCATTGTCAGTGGTGGAAAATTAGGACTTCAGTTAGAGTTATCCCCAAAAGATTTGTGTAAAGTGGTCAAAGGAGAGTATGGAGATGTTATCCAATAAAAAATATCTGTTGTTTGGTATCCTGATTCTTGTACTTATGTCAGCAGCGGGTGGGGTATGGTATTATCATGAGATGGCCAAGAAAGAAGGGCGGATATCATCCGCACAGAATGCACAGCAAAAAGAGCATGCATCGGAAGAAATGACCACAGAAAAGGCAGAAGGAATTGTGATTTTTCTTCACTCAGGTGGTTTTGTGGTGGAGAAAAATAATTATCATGAATTATTTGGTGCGGCAGTGGGGAAGGAACTGGGATTTGATTATGTGGTGCCGGATTATCCTGTGAATACCACCTATGAGGAAACCTTGTATTACATGGAGGAAATATACAAAAACGCCAGGGAACAGTATGACAAGATGTGGTTGATTGGCTGTTCTGCAGGAGCGAATCTTTCCGTGGCAAGTATGTTAAAGTATGGAGATACCTATGGTATGCCGGATAAATTGATTCTTATGTCCCCATGGTTGGACACCTCCATGGAAAACCCGGACATTGTATGTGTCAGCGATTTTGACAAAGAGTTTTATGAATCCTTAGTTCAATGGGGACAAAACTATAATGGTGGGGATAATGAAACGATGTATGCCAGTCCCCTGAAAGCAAAAAAAACCCAGTTAAAAAAGTTTCCAGAGACAATTATGTTTGTTGGGGAAATTGATATTTTACGTTTTGATGCGGAGAAATTCAGTGAGAAACTTAAGGCGGCAGGGGTGGATTGTACCTATGTCACCGCCCAGGGAAAAAATCATGGGGAGATATTTACAGAGTTTGCAGGAAATTTGCAAATACCTGAAATTATGAAACCATATATTTCATTGGAGTAAGGTACCAGAAACTGTTACTAAAGTATTAAATTATGAAAATTATTTCACAGACCTGGAAATTATCCAGGTCTAATTTTGTGCAAAAGCGATGAAAAAACATGGTTTGTTCTGAAAAAATATACAAAAAATCACATAAAAAAGTAACAAAACTGATAAAGTTATGTAAAAATAACGAAAATAGTGGCAATTTTCCTTCAAAAAGATGTATAATGACTATGTTTAGATAAGGAGGAAAGTTGTTATGAAGAGGGTATATGTAAAAAAATTGGCAGCAGTCGTATTATCTATAGCACTGGTGACGGGAAATACAGCATCTAATATGATGGTCACCAATGCAGCAACCCAAACGGTAAAATCAATTACATTAAACAGTAAATCAAAAAAGATGGCAGTGGGAGAAAAGACTACTTTAAAAGTGAAAAGTGTAAAGCCTGGGAATGTCTCAAAGAAGGTTATCTGGAAAACACAAAACAGTAAAATTGCCACAGTAAATTCTAACGGTAAAGTAACAGCAAAAAAGCCGGGAAATACTACCATAACAGCAATAAGTAAAGTAAATAGAAGTGTGAAAGCTACATGTAAAATCAAGGTGTATGCAAAGGTGAAAAGTGTGACGGCTTCTGTTAGCAGGAAAACCATTGAGGTGGGTGAGAACTTCAAATTAAAAGCAAAAATAGCACCTTCTAACGCTTTAAAAACAGTGACGTTTCGCTCAAGTAATGAGGAGGTTGTCAGTGTATCAGCAGCAGGTGTGGTAACAGGGGAAGAAATTGGCAGGGCTACCATTTACATTACCAGCAAATCCGGAGCAAAACAGGGAAAATGTATCGTTACCGTCAGTGATTCATTTGCAAATTATGTTGAGGGCAGGGAGGATGATGGAAATGGAACGGTGGTCAAAAATACACCAACTCCAGTGTTGAACTTTATCTTTGATGACGAAGATGAGGAAGAAGATGATTACGAAGAAGATGACGGAGATGAGGAAGAAGATGACGAGGATGAAAATTATGTAGTAATCACTAAGGCACCTGCAACGCCAACGAATACTCCAATACCAACCAACACCCCAATTCCAACAGATCCAGCAGACGTTATTTTACATAGTGGTACATACAAAAACGTCAGTTGGCAGATAAACGGAGAGGGATTGTTGGGGGTAACAGGGACAGGAGATATGTATGAAACAGGAAATGTTCCTTGGTTTGAATGGTCTGATGAGATTACAGCCGCAAAAATTTCTGTTCAGGGTGCTACATCAGCACAGGAAATGTTTAACAATTGCCGGAATATGACCAGCCTGGATATTACTGAATTTGATATGTCTGAACTTGTGAATATGAAGGGAATGTTTAAAAACTGCAGCAGTCTTAAGGAAATTGAAATACAGGATGTGGATACCAGGAAGGTGACCACCATGGAAAATATGTTTGCAGGATGTGAAAGTTTATTGTGGGCACCAGTAGAGAATTTTAATACAGAAAATGTGAAAAACATGAAGAAGATGTTTCGTAACTGCAGTTCTTTGGTAGAATTAGATTTGGGAAGTTTTGATATGTCAAAGGTAACTCAGGCAGAGAATATGTTTGCAGGATGTACCAAACTTGTGAGTATCCTTAGTCCGGAAAGCACAGGGCAGATTATCATAGAACTACCAGTGGGAACCTGGCAGGACGAAGAAGAAATTTATTATTTTCATCTGCCACAAAATATAACAGAGAGCAAAGAATTAACAAAGATATCTGATGAAAAACTGGAAGTAACATCAACTCCAATTCCCAACGCTGGGGATGAAGAAGATTTTGAGGGAGAGGATTTTGAGGACGAAGATTCAGAAGAGGATTCTGGGGAGGAGGATTTTGAGGACGAAGATTCAGAAGAGGATTCTGGGGAGAAAGATTTTGAGGACGAAGATTCAGAGGAAGAGGATTCCCAGGAGGAAGATTCTCGGGAAGAAATCATATTTATGATAAAAATCACTCCAACACCGATTCCGAATCTGTAATCCTAGAGGAAGCATATCTGTCAAGACCCATGAAACAGATACGAATCCATAGAAGTAACAGTTTAGCCATAGGCTAAACTGTTACGATAAAAAAACAGTCCAAGGTGTATAAGAAATTTTCTTATACACCTTTTTGAAGCTTGTAACTATTTTAGGCTTTCTTAAGTGGCAATTTTGTGGTATGATAAAGATTAGTTATGTGACAGTTCCAATATCAGGGGACAAAAATCAGTTACAGATATGAGGACTTTATTATGAAGAAAAGAATAAAGGTAAAGGGACAATTAAATTCCTATATGCAATGGCCCATGTATTTGATAGTTTTATTGTTGGCAATGAATGTGGCGATGTATACTCTGGAGATAAAAGCAGGAATATTGATGAGCATATTTGTCTGCATCTATGTAGTGATTGTTGCTGTTTTATACTATTATAACCGTCAGATCTTAATCAACGAAATGATAAATTTTGCCACTGGTTATGGGCAAATTCAAAGAAGGTTGTTGCAGGAGTTAGAGATTCCGTATACTCTTTTAGATGAAAACGGAAGAGTAGTATGGATGAATAATGCGTTTCGACAATTAGTTGGGAAGAACAGGGACTATAAAAAATCTATTACAAATCTATTTTCTGTGATTTCCAAGGATAAATTTCCAGAAGAATCAGAGCCGGTAACGATCCATGTCAGTCTGGAAAACTCAGATTACAGAGCAGAGCTTCAAAGGATTGCATTGGACCCAATTTCGGAAAATATTACACTGTTAGGTGAGGAGCAGGCAGAGGATTATCTGATTGCCATGTATTTGTTTGATGAAACGGAATTAAACCGCTATATTCGTGTCAACAGAGAGCAACAGCTAGTGGCAGGGTTGATTTATATTGACAATTATGATGAAGTTATAGAAAACGTAGAAGATGTGAGAAGTTCTTTGTTGGTTGCACTGATTGACAGAAAGATAAATAAATATATTTCTGGAATAGATGGAATCGTAAAGAAAATGGAAAAGGACAAGTATTTTGTCGTAATGAAACAGGTTTGCCTGGAACAATTGGAAGAAAAACGTTTTGAACTGCTGGATGATGTTAAGACAGTAAATATTGGAAATGAAATCCCCATTACATTAAGTCTGGGCCTTGGAGTAGGTGGGAACACATATGCCCAAAATTATGAGTACGCTAGAAATGCCATTGATTTGGCTTTGGGTCGAGGTGGAGACCAGGCAATTGTAAAGAGAAAAGACAAAATCGTCTACTATGGAGGTGAGGCGAAACAGGTAGAGAAAAATACCAGAGTAAAGGCAAGGGTAAAGGCACAGGCTCTGCGTGAGCTGATAGAGACCAGAGACAAGGTAATTGTTATGGGACATCAGATGGGAGATGTGGATTCTTTTGGCGCTGCGATTGGTATCTACAGGGCGGCTAAAACCATGAATAAACCCTGCTTTGTGGTAATCAATGAAATTACTACTTCGGTAAGAAAATTAATCGATGGTTTTTTGGATAATCCGGATTATGAAGAGGATATGTTTTTGAACAGTGCCCAGGCGAAAGAAATCATTAACTCCAACACACTTTTGGTTGTGGTGGATGTAAACAGACCAAGCTACACAGAATGTCCGGAACTGTTATCTATGTGTAGAACCATTGTAGTTCTAGACCACCACAGACAGACTACAGAAGTGATTGAAAATGCAGTTTTGTCTTATGTGGAGCCATATGCTTCCTCCGCTTGTGAGATGGTTGCGGAGATTTTACAGTACTTTGACGACAATGTAAAGATTAGGACCATGGAAGCGGATTGCATCTATTCCGGAATTTTGATTGATACGGATAGCTTTGTAAACAAAACCGGAGTGCGAACCTTTGAGGCTGCAGCATATTTGCGAAGAAATGGTGCTGATGTTACCAGAGTCCGTAAGATTTTCCGTGATGATATGGCAGAGTATAAGGCTAGAGCGGAGATTGTCCGAAATGCAGAGGTTTATCTGGGGGCTTATGCAATCAGTGTTTTGCCAAAGACAGAATTGGACAGCCCTACGATTGTGGGAGCAAAAGCAGCCAATGAACTGTTAAATATTGTGGGTGTAAGAGCATCCTTTGTTCTGACAGTTTTTCATGAAAAAGTATATATCAGTGCTCGTTCCATAGATGAAGTGAATGTGCAGATTATAATGGAAAAATTAGGCGGTGGAGGACATCAAACAGTAGCCGGTGCTCAGATTAATTGTGATTTGAACACGGCGTTAGAGCAGTTAAAGTCTACATTGTTAGAAATGATTGAAAAAGGAGAAATTTAAAATGCAGGTAATTTTATTAGAAGATGTAAAGAGTCTTGGAAAAAAAGGTGAGATTGTAAAAGTAAATGAAGGTTATGCAAGAAACTTTATCTTGCCAAAAAAATTAGGCGTGGAAGCTAATTCAAAGAATTTAAATGATTTAAAACTTAAGAAAGCCAACGATGAAAAGGTGGCCAAGGAGCAATATGAAGAAGCCCTAGCCTTAAAGGCTAAAATTGAAGAGGCACAGGTAAACCTTTCTATTAAGGCTGGAGAAGGGGGAAGAACCTTTGGTTCGGTATCTTCGAAAGAAATCTCTCAGGCGACAAAAGCTCAGTTATCGTTAGAGTTAGATAAAAAGAAGATTCATTTGGCAGAGCCAATCAAGACGGTTGGCACTCATAATGTGACTGTAAAACTACATCCAAAGGTAAGTGCAGAGTTGAAAGTAAAAGTAAGTGAGGCATAGCATTGGAAGAAAGTGTAATAAAAAGAGTACAACCACATAGTATAGAGGCAGAACAGGCGGTACTTGGAGCCATGCTTTTGGACCAGGAGGCTATTGTAAAGGCGGCAGAGATTCTAAAGCCCCAGGATTTCTATGCAAGACAGTATGGAGTACTGTTCGAGGCTATGATAGAGCTGAATCATGAGGGTAAGCCGGTAGATTTGGTTACACTTCAAAACCGATTGAGAGAAAAGGATGTTCCACCGGAAATCAGCAGTCTGGAATTTGTCAAGGACATCGTTGGTATGGTGGACACCTCAGTAAATGTGGAACAGCATGCCAAAATTGTATCAGACAAAGCATTGCTTCGCCAAATTATCAAAACCAACGAAGAGATTGCCAATACCTGTTATGCTGGAAAGGAAAGTGTGGATACCATTTTAGAGTCTACAGAAAAACAGGTATTTGACCTGGTACAGTCCCGGGGAAGCAGTGATTTTGTGCCCATCAATCAAATTGTAATCAATGCATTGGAACGTATTGAGGCATCTGCTAAGACAAAGGGAAATGTCACCGGTCATGCCACAGGATTTCTGGATCTGGATTATAAGACTGCGGGTATGCAGCCTTCTGATTTGGTTTTAATCGCAGCCAGACCTTCCATGGGTAAGACTGCCTTTGTTTTGAATATTGCAGAATATATGGCATTTCATGACCACAAATGCGTTGCCATTTTCAGTTTGGAAATGTCAAAGGAGCAGTTGGTCAACCGATTGTTTTCCTTAGAGTCAAGAGTGGATGCCCAGCAGTTAAGAACCGGGGATTTAAAGGACAGTGACTGGGAGAAACTGGTGGAAAGTGCTGGTGTCATTGGAAACTCAAAGTTGATTATCGATGATACAGCCTCCATCTCCATCACAGAAATGCGTTCAAAATGTCGTAAATTTAAGTTAGAACATGGCTTGGATGTGGTAATTATCGACTACCTGCAGTTGATGACGGGCAGTGGAAAACGCCAGGAGGGAAGACAACAGGAGGTGTCAGAAATCTCCCGTTCTTTAAAGGCTATGGCAAGGGAGCTGCAGGTGCCCGTGCTTGCATTATCCCAGCTAAGCCGAGCTGTAGAGCAGAGACCGGATAAAAGACCCATGTTGTCAGATTTACGTGAATCTGGGGCGATTGAGCAGGATGCGGACGTAGTAATGTTTATCTACCGTGATGATTATTACAATAAGGACTCCGAACGCAAAGGCATTGCTGAGATTATCATTGCAAAACAAAGAAATGGTCCCATTGGTACGGTAGATTTGGTGTGGCTGCCGGAATATACCAAATTTGCAAACTATAAAAGAAATTAATATAAAAAAAGATACTTTTCTTCAGCAAAAAGTATCTTTTTTTGCGTTTTTTTTAATGCATAATTTTATGATAGCGAACTTTAAAGAAAAAAATTCTAGCCAGCCGACATACTTCTTAGGTTTTCGCATAAAAAAGATGGTATCATCTTAAAAGATGGTAATACCAGCTTGTAATTGAAAAGAGAATTGAAAAACGAAAGGCGTAGGTGAAGTGTTATGCAGGAAATGAGGTATATGATTTCGGATACTGCGAAGAAGATTGATGTGGAGGCACATGTATTGCGGTATTGGGAGGAGGAATTATCCTTGCATATTGCAAGAAATGAGATGGGACATCGATACTATACTGCAAAAGATATTCTTATATTTAAAAATATTAAGAAATTAAAAGAACAGGGATTTGCTTTAAAGACCATTAAGATGGTATTGCCGGAAATTGAAAAAGAGGATTTAGAGGACATTATCCGGAGAAAAGATGAGTTGAATATGCAGGCGGAACAGCTGGGAGCTACGGGCACCCACAATATTGTTCCTTTCGAGAGTACAAATGTGGGAATGCCAGTGGAACAAAACAATCTGGATACCGTAAATAGCCAGGAGGAGAAAATGCGACAATTCCAGGTAATCCTGGGAAATATCGTAGCACAGGCCATACATAGCCAGCAGGAGGGCTTAAGTAAGGATATCAGTGATAAGGTTACCAAGAATGTCAGTGAGAAGGTCTTGAAGGAAATAAACAGTATCTCGAAAGAGGAACAGGAGAGGAACGAAGAACATTTTAGAAAAATAGACGAATCCATAAGAAGAATTTGTGATGAAAACAGGAAAGAAGCAGAAGAACGGAAACAACAAAAAGTGAAAAAAAAGGGATTGTTTTCAAGGAAAGAAAATCCAAAACAGAAACAAAAATTATATACATAAAAAAGAGGATGGAGCATTCAATGCATCCATCCTCTTATAACTTCTTGCTTTATAAGAAATTTTGTTCTGAAAATTAGCCTTCTGAGATAGCTCCAGCTGGACATGTTCCAGCACAAGCACCGCAGCTGATGCATGTATCAGCATCAATTTCGAACTTTCCATCTCCTTCTGAGATAGCTCCTACTGGACAAGCACCAGCACAAGCACCACAAGAAACACAAGCGTCTCCAATTACGAATGCCATAATATTATCCTCCTTGTAAAATATAAAATGTGTGTAATGCCCTTAAGGCTAAGTTTATTTTAATATAAATCACTTAATTATACAAGTGAATTACAAGAAATTTTTGTTTTATTTATTTCCATTTATGGCATTTCTTTTTGCCTTGATACCCTCTAGAATATGTTTTTTTAATTCCAAAGCAGTATTTTTATCCATGGCAGGAACATCTTTAAGTGGATATTCCATATTTAGTTTTTCATACTTGGGTTTTCCCATAGTATGATAAGGAAGCACGTCTAAGGCTTTCAAGTTTGACAGGCCTCCGATAAAGTAACCTAAGTTATACAGGTCTGTAGGGTCATCCGTGATTCCTGGAACCACCACATGGCGTATCCAGAGGGGTACTTCTTTTGCTGCCGTATATTCTGCAAACTTTAAAATCTGTTCATTGGGCTGGGAACACAGTTTCTGGTGTTTTTCCGGGTCAATGTGCTTGATATCCAACATAATCAGGTCTGTGACCTCCATGAGCTTATCCAGCTTTTCGATGTAAGCGGTATTAGCTTCGTTATAGGCAATCCCAGAGGTGTCTAAACAGGTGTGGACACCTTTTTCCTTTAATTTGGTAAATAGTTCTGTGACAAAATCAACCTGCATCAGTGGTTCTCCACCAGTGACTGTGACACCGCCATTGGTATAAAACATTTTGTTTCTTTCATATGCATCAATAATCTCGTCAGTATCCATTTGATTTCCTGTATTCATTTCCCAGGTGTCTGGATTATGGCAGTAGAGGCAGCGCATGGGACAACCCTGAACAAAGACCACAAAGCGGGTTCCAGGACCGTCTACAGTGCCAAAACTTTCGGTAGAGTGTACATATCCTTTCATAAGGTTCTCCTTTCATATTTGGTTTATATTGTGTAAAAAAGGGGCCCCCATTGCTGAGGCCCCTTAGAAAAATCATATATGCGATAGCAATTACATGCTTTCGTGGAATGTACGTGAGATAACGTCAGCCTGCTGTTCTGGAGTTAACTTAACAAAGTTTACAGCATAGCCAGAAACACGGATTGTCAACTGTGGATAGTTTTCAGGATGAGCCTGAGCATCCTTAAGGACATCTCTGTTCAGTACATTTACATTCAAATGATGTCCACCCTTTGTAGCATATCCGTCTAATAATGATACTAAGTTATCTACCTGTGCCTGATTTTCAGCCATTGTAATATCCTCCTTTAAAATAATCTGATTTAATCTTCCAATTGATCGTCAATGCCTTCGTGGAGGGTAGGAACCTGGCAAGCCAGGTTCCCCTTTGCACAATCGATACAACCGAGAGTTTCAACACTCCGTTCCGTCGAATCGCCATTGACTTCAACGTTAAGGTGTCCTACACCTTTCTGAGTTGAGCCATCCAAGAAGGCTACAATATCGTCGATTCTTTTATCGTTCATTTAAATCACACCTATTGATTAGTTGTTTCCTAAATCGATTTCGATATCACCAGCGAATACCTGATCTTCTTTTCCAAGTGCTCCAGGAATGATAGTAAAGGTATTTGAGATACCATCCTGTGCTTCCATGAATGGAAGTTTAGAAACGGAAGAAAGAGAAGCTACTGCACCATGAGTATCACGTCCGTGAAGTGGGTTAGCACCTGGAGCGAATGGCTGTCCTTTCTTTCTACCATCTGGTGTGTTACCTGTTGCCTTACCATAAGTAACGTTTGAAGTAATTGTTAATACAGAACATGTTGGGAAACTGTCTCTGTATGTATACTGCTGTCTTAAGAATCCCATGAATGTACGAAGAACCATCTGAGCAAGTTCATCTACGCGGTCATCATCATTACCATATTTAGGGAAGTCACCTTCTACATTGTAATCTACAACGATACCGTCTTCATCTCTGACAGCTGTAACCTTTGCGTACTTGATTGCTGATAAGGAGTCAGCTACTACAGAAAGACCAGCGATACCTGTTGCGAAGTAACGACGTACATGAGCATCATGTAAAGACATCTGTAATCTTTCGTAGCAGTACTTGTCATGCATATAGTGGATAATGTTCAATGACTGTGCATATACACCTGTTAACCACTTCATCATGTCTTTGTATTTAGACCATACATCGTCAAAGTCTAATACATCACCTTCTAATGGACGATACTTAGGTCCAACCTGTTTCTTGGAAACTTCGTCTACACCACCATTGATAGCGTATAATAAACATTTCGCAAGGTTTGCTCTAGCTCCGAAGAACTGCATTTCCTTACCAACTCTCATGGAAGATACACAACAAGCGATAGCGTAATCATCACCATGTGTTACTCTCATCAAGTCATCGTTTTCGTACTGAATAGAAGAAGAGATGATTGACATCTTAGCACAGTATTTCTTCCATGCAAGTGGTAATCTTGTAGACCAAAGTACTGTTAAGTTTGGTTCAGGAGCTGCACCTAAGTTCTCTAATGTGTGTAAGTAACGGAAGGACATCTTTGTTACCAATGGACGACCATCAATACCAACACCACCAAGAGATTCTGTTACCCATACTGGATCACCAGCGAAAATGCTGTTGTATTCTGGTGTACGAGCAAACTTAACGCAACGTAACTTCATGATGAAGTGGTCTACGAATTCCTGAATCTGATCTTCTGTAAATGTTCCGTTCTTTAAGTCTCTCTGAGCGTAGATATCTAAGAATGTAGATGTACGTCCAAGGGACATAGCTGCACCGTTCTGTTCCTTAACTGCTGCTAAGTATCCGAAGTATACTGCCTGGATAGCTTCCTGTACGTTTGTAGCAGGCTTAGTAATATCGCATCCGTAAATTTCAGCTAATTTAGCAAGTTCTTTTAAAGCCTTAATCTGTTCAGAGTACTCTTCACGGTCACGAATTACTTCTGGAGTCATGATTTCTGGAGTTCCGGCTTTCTGAGCTTCCTTATCTTCGATAAGACGATCAATACCATATAAAGCTACACGACGATAGTCACCGATGATACGTCCACGTCCGTAAGCATCTGGGAGACCTGTGATTACATGGCTTGAACGACAAGCTCTCATTTCTGGTGTGTAAGCATCAAATACACCAGCATTGTGTGTCTTTCTGTGTGTTGTGAAGAATTCAACTACTTCTGGATCTACTTCGTATCCGTTATCTTCACAAGCTTTCATTGCCATACGGATACCACCGTAAGGCTGCATAGAACGCTTAAAAGGCTTATCTGTCTGGAAACCAACGATAGTTTCTTTTGACTTGTCTAAGTATCCAGCTCCATGGGAAGTAATAGTAGATACAACCTTTGTATCCATGTCAAGAACGCCGCCTGCTTCACGTTCCTTCTTTGTTAAATCCATTACCTGTGCCCATAAGTCTTTTGTGTTCTGTGTAGGCCCTGCTAAGAATGATTCATCTCCTTCATAAACATCATAGTTCTTCTGGATGAAATCTCTTACATTAACTTCTTTTTCCCAAAGTCCGCCTACAAAATCTTTCCATTCTGGTCTCATTTTTGTACATTCCTCCTATTATAAATATAAAAATATGGTTAAGTAAAACAATCGTGGAATTGTCTTACCTGGTTCCTATGCTTACATTATAAGATAATCATTTTCTAACGTCAAGAACAGAAGTACACAAGAAATGTACTTTTTTGTATACAAAATACAAAACACCCGCTTTCCAGAAACATAGTAAATTCCTTGTGAATCTGGTATGGATGTTTTGTAAATATTATGTGACTATTTGGTGTAGTTAAAGGAACAGTTCAGGCAGGGCTGTGCATTTACTGCGCTGACTGTCTGAACTGTTACTAGATAAATGAATCAAGGAATGGGAGCCTATGATACATCTGGAAATAATTTTTTAAATAAAGGGTTTCTCGGAGTGGTAACAAAAGAAACTTCTTCCTTGGTGGAGGGATGCACAAAGGCAAGTTTTAGAGAACAAAGACATAGGTGTTCTTCTGGTACACCACCATATTTTTCATCTCCTAAAAGAGGGGCATTGATATGGGACAACTGGGCACGTATCTGGTGGTGCCTTCCGGTGTGTAATTCAATGTGAAGCAATCCGTAGGTTCCATTTGTTTCCTCTAATACATAACTTAAGGAAGCAGGTTTTCCATCAGGTGTATTGACAGGAACCACAGAGGATTTGTTCTGTTTACTGTCTTTTTTCAGATAATTCTTAAGGATGGCAGCTTCCCTTTGGGGAATGGAGCTGGTAATGGCCAGATACTCTTTGGTGAGAGTATGTCCGGTTAACTGACGGCTTAAACTGGTGGCAGCTTCCTTGGTTTTGGCAAAAAGAATCAGTCCTTCCACCGGCTGGTCTAACCGATTGATAACCGCAAGATAGGGAGTGCTATCTCTTGGGGACATATTCTTTGCTAAGTAATTTTTTATGATATGCTCTAAATCTGTCTGGGAAGTCTGCCTGGTCTGGACAGCCATCCCGGCAGGTTTGTGACAGAGAAGGATATGGCTGTCTTCGTATATAATATAATCCTGAATGTTAGGTTCTTTTTTAAAGGAAGGGGATAACAGTGGTTTCATCATTTCAATACCCCTTTTACAATCTGGTGGTCCACTGGGTACAATCCCATACATCTGTGGCTAAACCTTCATAAAATTCCGGTTCATGGCAGACCATGAGGATACTGCCTTTATATTCCTTTAAAGCACGTTTTAGTTCCTCTTTGGCATCCACATCCAAGTGGTTGGTAGGCTCATCCAGAACCAAAAGATTGGATTCACGGTTGATGAGCTTGCAAAGACGGACCTTTGCCTGTTCCCCACCACTCAAAACCTTTACCTTGCTCTCGATATGCTTGGTAGTCAACCCACATTTAGCCAGGGCAGAGCGAACCTCGTACTGGGAAAATGCAGGAAATTCCTGCCAGATTTCTTCCAGACAGCTTGTTTCAATTCCTTGAGGAGTTTCCTGCTCAAAGTATCCAAGTTCTAAATAGTCTCCCAGGACAACTTTGCCAGAGAGAGGTTTGATAATGCCAAGAATACTTTTCAATAAGGTAGATTTACCGATACCGTTGGCTCCGGTAAGGACAATTTTCTCCCCACGTTCCATACGAAGGTTCAAAGGAGAAGAGAGGGCTTCCTCATATCCAATAATTAAATCGGTAGTTTCAAAGATATACCTTCCCGGGGTTCTGGCAGTTTTGAAATGAAATTCAGGCTTTGGTTTTTCGGCGGCAAGTTCAATTTTTTCCATTTTATCCAGCTTTTTCTGTCTGGACATAGCCATATTTCTGGTAGAAACCCTGGCTTTGTTTCTGGCTACGAAATCTTTCAAATCTGCGATTTCCTGCTGCTGTCTGTTGTATGCGGCTTCCAGCTGGGCTTTCTTCATGGCATATACTTCCTGAAATTTATCATAATCTCCTACATAACGGTTTAATTCCTGGTTATCCATGTGATAAATTAAGTTAATTACGCTGTTTAAAAAAGGAATATCATGAGAGATTAAAATAAATGCGTTTTCATAATCGTTCAAATATCGTTTCAGCCATTCGATGTGTTCCACATCTAAGTAATTGGTGGGCTCATCTAGAAGGAGAATATCCGGCTTTTCTAACAACAGTTTTCCCAGTAGGACCTTCGTTCTCTGACCGCCGCTTAAATCAGTAACGTCTTTCTCAAGACCTAAGTCCAATAATCCCAGTGCTCTTGCAACTTCTTCCACCTTTGCGTCAATAATATAAAAATCATGGAGAGTGAGGGTTTCTTGAATGGTCCCCAGTTCTTCCATCATTTTTTCCAGTTCCTGCTCAGTGGCATCTCCCATATGGTCACAGATTTTATTCATCTTATTTTCAAGTTCAAAAAGATAGCTAAAAGCACTGCGTAGCACATCGCCGATGGTCATACCTTTTTCCAGGGCAGTATGCTGGTCAAGATAACCCACCCGGACATTTTTTGCCCATTCAATTTTACCTTCATCTGGCATGAGTTTTCCTGTAATGATATTCATAAAGGTAGATTTTCCTTCTCCGTTTGCTCCGACAAGCCCAATATGCTCGCCTTTTAGCAGACGGAAGGAAACGTCATTGAAGATGGCCCTGTCACCAAAACCATGGGATAAGTGTTCAACGTTTAAAATACTCATAAAATTCTCCTTTTGTGTTCAAATGATAAAAAAGGAAAAGAAAGTTACTTTCTTTTCCTTATAACTGTGCTAACTGCTGTAAAGCATTCGCTTCAATCATTTTCTTGTAATGTTCTGCGTAATATGCCTCAAATGCAGGAAAATATTTCACAGGTCTTGCATATTCTGAAAGAATGTTACACACTTTATTGAATTCTTCCGGAGTGTGTTTTGACTTCATCAAAAACAGCATATACACATTATCCTGTGTATTTTTATATAAAGTGTTTACCCCATCATAACATCCGTTCACCACATGTGCCATCCGTATTGCTGCATCTAGAGAAGCAATCTGGAAAGCGATGGTAATGTCTGACGGGACTTCTGGAATTATTTTTCCGGTTCCTTTCTTTTCTTCCTCTTTTGCCTTGGCCTTTAAAGTTTCAGGCAGTGGAGCAAAGTTTTTATCTCCCTGTAATTTCTTTTTTCCTTCCTGGATTTTTTTAAATAAATCAAGAATATCATCAGCCCCTTCAGCAAAACTGTTTACCGCATTTTCAATCTCTGCCACAGCGGCATCACTGGCAGGTGCAAATTTGGAAAAACGTGTATCCAGTTCATCGGGATCTTCCACTTTTGTGATAATCAGCACAATGCATTCTGGAGAAATGGGAATGGCTTCTATCATCAAGGGAATATCTTCTGCTTCGAAACCAAACTCAAAAGAGGCCTGTTCCATCATATCACGAAATAGGGATTTTGCTTTTTCTGTTCCATAGGCAAGCTCACTAAGCTTTAAATTGCGGTCAGCTAAATCCTCCTTCGTCAAGGTGCATCGGATTTGGTTATCGCTTACTTTTTCAATTTTCATACGAATCGCTTCCTCCCTTACTAGTTTATTTTACTATAAAAAAATCAAAAAATGTCTATCATGTCGGTAAAGAAAGTATATCCAATCTGTGGATTTTCGTCAAGGGGTGCATGAGGAGTAAAATATAAAAAAATTATAAATTTGCTTTTTTGTGTATTTTATATAATTTAAAAGAAAAAAACAGACCTAATTTTTAAAACTGGGTACTTGATAAAATTTTTGGGGGTTATAGTTACCAAAAACAAAGAGAAGGTATTGCGGTGAAAGAAGAATTTTTCTATAATGAGTGCATAAGGTAGCTGTCCTGAAGGAAAGGAGGAAAGAACACGGACAAGGGAAAAATTCTTTTCCAAAAATATAAGGTATTGGAGAAGGCAGGAAGTGGATATGGCAGCGAAGTATACAAAGTAGAGCATATAAAGTTGCACGCTGTTCGAGCTATGAAGTGCATTCACAAAGAAAAAGTTTCTTATGAAAAAATAATGAGGGAAGCCATTTATCTGAAAAGTTTCAGGCATCCAGGAATACCGGTATTATATGATATGGAAGAAGATGATATATATTTCTATATTATAGAAGAATTTATTTCTGGTGCATCTATCAAATCATTATTAAGCAATCGGCAGACAATTACCCAGTTAGAAATAATAAATATAGGAATCCAATTATGTGACATTGTAGGGTATTTGCATTCTATGCAGCCTTATCCTGTGATTCACGGAGATATCTCGGATGGAAATATTCTGTTACAGGAAGGGCAGATTAAGCTCATAGATTTTGGCAATGCCTCAAAGGTTACAGGGAGAGAACATAAACAGGATATCTATGGAACCAGGGGGTTTGTAAAATCACAGACAATGGATAACTGTAAACAAAAAGACATTTATGGAATTTGTGCGTTATTGCATAAAATGCTTCATAAGGGGAGTCTGGCAGAAGAAGGGAAAGAGGTTCGTAGGAGACAAAAGAAACTGGAAAGTATTTTAAATAAAATACAGAACAGTGACTGTGAAAATGTGCGTGAATTGCGGGAACAGTTAATAACATTAGACAACAACAGGCAGCATACCTTTGAACACAGTATTTTTCAATTTTTTAAGAAAAATACCAGACAGGAAACAAACATATGTAGAACCTATGGAATTATAGGGATTACTCCCTCCTGTGGAGTTACCACCATGGCTTTTTATCTTGCCAGTCAA
The DNA here is from genome assembly GCA_902767135.1 of uncultured Lachnospiraceae bacterium. GTDB lineage: Bacteria > Bacillota > Clostridia > Lachnospirales > Lachnospiraceae > RUG11237. The sequence continues at coordinate 37,005 of CACXGE010000099.1, forward strand.
CGAAAAGCATCGGAAAAAACAGCTCTGGTAGAATATGGAGAACAAAAGGATTTGGGCAAGTGGAAGTTATGGCAGGAGGAGAACGGAATAAAAACAGAATATATCAAGTATGGATTTTCCTGTGAAAAAATAGACTTTTACCCTATGGCGGACAGAGAAGTAATGTCTTATGTATGCAATCAGGGTTATGAGGCGATTATTGTGGATTATGGTCTGCTGACAGAACAAAATCAACACGAAATATCATTATGTAATAAAAAAATAGTATTGGGAAAATATTGTAAATGGAGTCAGACATCGGCAATGCATTCGTTAGAACTTCTGACGAATCAGTTAGACACAAAGGACTGGATTTACATGAGTCTTTTTTATGACAAAGCTGTCTGCAAGAACATAGAACAGAAGTTGGGAATTCACATTCATATGCCTTTCCCCCAGATAAATACCCTGTTGTCAGAATATATAGACCATCACTTTGATAAAAACCTAAGGGAAAAGTGAAAGAGAAAAAATTAAAATACATAACGCTGCCATAAATGCCTTCTGTTTGTGAAAGACAAAGGATTTAGATGCTTATTCTATTACCATAACATATCACAATGTAACTAAGTAAGAGCACGCTTTTTTGTCAGGCAAATGGTAGAAAACCACCAGAGACGATTGAAATATCCTGTATGTGCATATGGAAAAATATCAGGAGGAGAGGAACAAAAGTCTCTGGTTTGTTTTTTTACTTTACCACCCATTTTTTGATTTGGTATACCAGCAAGGAAAAAGCAATCAGGCATAGGAGAAAGCATAAGATTCCTGTGCGGTACCCTAGATTGGGAAGGTAGAGACAGAACCAACATATGATAAATAACTGGTATACATACATTTGGTAGCTGAGTTTTCCTAAAAATTCCAGGAAAGGAATCTGGGAAAATATTTGTCCGGTAAAAGTGATGTTAGAAAATGAAAGGGTTATGCCTATAAATAACAGTAAAATAAGGTAAAAGTCCATCTGGCTGTCAGCCACAAAAGCACTTTCAAAAAGCACAAAACAAAGGCAGAAAAGTTCTGACAGGGTAAGCAGAAGTTTTAGCCCAAAGTTTTTTTCTATGTGATTTTTGAACTGGCTTATATGGTGGCTAAGACAATAAGAAAGACAACCTAAACTCATGGCGGCAAACCCTCGGGTTAAGCCATCGGACAGATGAAGAATCTGAGCACTTCCCCAAACATCCATGTGACCTACGTTTGCGGAAAAGAAGCTGTATGTGGCAATTACCGACACAGGGGCGATAATTGTCAGATATAATTTCCTGTGAAAGCAAATGAGACCATAGATTATGCATCCCCCGATAAGCAGGGAGGAAAGATACCAGGTAGGATAATTTAATAGCCCTGAACATTTTAAGCCAGAGGCGTGAAGAAACAAAAGTTCAAAAATATAGCCAAATAAAGTTTTGAGAGCATCCTTGCAGGCAATGGCTCCGCTTACCAGTGAAAGTATAAATAGAAGTAAAAAGGCAAATAAATAATCCGGGTATAATTTTTTCATTCGTTGGAAGGTAAATTGGTAGGGAGAGAGAGTATCTGCCTGGCAGAATGCTTTTTTTGCAATCATAAATCCGGACAACAAAAAGAAGAACTCCGTTCCAATGTATGCCCCGGAGTAATAAGGGCAGGATTTAAAATAAGAATTTGAAAAGTGCATTACTGCAATTGCAATAATAAATAAACAACGAAACAGTTCCATTTCGTTGTTTCGTTTTAAGTTAGCATCTGTTTTTGGGGCTTGTTTTACCATAACCGTTCCTTTCGTATTATGCTGGATTTCGTTCACACAGTTAGTGGAGCGAGCCATGAATCTTTGTACTAAACATAGTAGCATTGTGTGAAAAAAGATGCAAGAGAGAAATTTATTCTCTTGTTACTCTGCACACAGGGGGTGTACAATAACCTTTCTTTTTTGTACATTGATAATTGAAGAAAGGCTTTACACCATTTCAAATTCAAAAATAATCATCATTTTCTGCTTTTGTTCCGATTTTCCTATCCTTGCGGGAAAGAAACAAGTGTGTTAAACTGTTAGACGAGTGTTTTGGTAACAGTTTCGTCTATGGCTGAACAGTTACGTGTTTTGTATAAAACGTGAAGAGACAGAGTAAGCTATGTGAGAATGGAGAAAAATATGGAAGAAAATTTACAAAGAGAAACTGTAGAGGAAGGGAAAACTACAGAGATTTCGGAAAATCATCAGAATATAAGTTCAAATCCCAGCCATAGGAAAGGGCGTAAAAGAAGGAAAAAGTCAGGGACAGGCAGAAATGTGGCAATCTTTTTGATATTGGTGCTGGCAGTTGTAGGGGTAGGCTGCCAGATGGCAAAAAAATATCTTCCAAGCAAAGAGATGGCGGATTTGTGGGAATATTATGAGATAGAAAATCATCAGGCTGCCGTCTGCTATAATGGAGAAGTGTTAGAAGAGAAAGCCATAGTAAGAGACGGAGAAATCTATATCTCATTGGCACAGGCAAAAGAAGTGTTTAATGACAGATTTTATTATGATTACAATGAAGATTTACTTCTCTATGCCATGCCGGATCATATTCAGTGTGCAGGAGTGGGGGATACAGGATTTTCTACCTATGAAAGTTATGTGGCAGAAAAAAAGAAGGTCATCAAGGATTATGGTATACCACTTGTGGTGAAAAAGAAAACAACCGTCTATGTGGCAATTCAGCCGGTGTTGGAGGATTATGTCTACAATATAGGAAGCGTTTCCTATGAAACAGAGCCAAACCGTGTGGTGATCAACACGGTAGAATACCTAAAAGCCAGTGACTATATGGCAACTACCAAGGAAGTGGCAGTGAGAAAACTAGGAGGTATCAAAAGTCCTATTCTTAGAAAGCTTTCTCAAGGAGAAAATGTGATTGTGATGCAGGAATTAGAATCCTGGACAGAGGTTGTTACCACGGATGGATTGAAGGGATATGTACAGACCAAGCGACTGGTAGAAGGAGAGGAATTTCCTTGCGAAAAGGAAAAAGAAGAACCGGTAGTTTCCAATTTGGTCAGGGACAAAAAAATTAATTTAGCCTGGCACCAGACCACCAGCTATGAAGCAAATGAAAAGATTACAGAACTGTTAGATGGCACTTCGGGAATCAATGTAATTTCCCCCACCTGGTTTGCTCTTAGTGACAATGAAGGAAACTTTACCAATTTAGGACAGAAAAGTTATGTAAATCTCATGCATCAGCGGGGGATTGAGGTGTGGGGACTTATCAGCAACTTTGAACATGATGTGGAAATATCTGAAATGTTAAACTATACTTCAAGAAGACAAAACTGTATCAAGAAGCTGATTAGGACAAGTAAGAAATTGGGATTAGACGGCATTAATTTGGATTTTGAGCAGATTTCAAAGGAGGATGGGGAAGGTTATATCCAGTTTGTCAGGGAACTTTCGGTGGCTTGTAGGAAAAATAGTCTTGTTCTTTCCATTGACAACTATGTGCCAACAGGATATACCGCCCATTATAACCGAAAGGAGCAGGGAATCTTTGCAGACTATGTGGTGATCATGGGGTACGATGAGCACTACGGCGGTTCCCAGGTGGCAGGATCTGTGGCATCCATAGGATTTGTCAAGGAAGGAATTGAAATGACTACTGACCAGGTGGACCCTTCCAAGGTAATCAATGCCATACCCTTTTATACAAGAATCTGGAAGGAAGTAACCAATTCCGACGGCAGCGTAGAGGTAAGCAGTGAGGCTGCGGGAATGGAACGGGTGGAAAGGCTGATTGCCGAAAAAAACCTGGATGTAGGATGGAGCGAAGAATGTGGTCAGTTCTATACAGAGTGGCAGGAGGATGGAGCCACATATAAAATCTGGATTGAAAATGATTTGTCCATTGAGGAAAAGATGAAGCTGATACAGGAATACAAGCTGGCAGGGGTGGCAGAGTGGAAGTTGGGCTTCCAGAAAAATACGGTCTGGAGCGTGATAAAAAAATATATCAAATCGAAGTCCTGTACTGAATAGATAGGAAAAATGCATATACTTAAGAAAAGATATAAGTTTTGGTGAGTATGTGAAAAAAATGAAAAAGGCAGTTGGTTTAGGGTGCTTTATCCTTGCCATAGCACTACTTTTGTTTTCTAATGAGCAGGTAAAACAGGTGCTATCTGAAGCAAATCTGATAAAACAGGATTATGTGATTGTGATTGATCCGGGACATGGAGGAGAGGATTCCGGCAAAGTATCTGTAAATAACACCTATGAAAAGGATATTAATCTTCAGATTGCCAACAGATTAAAAAAATATTTGGAAAGTTCCGATGTGAAAGTGGTGATGACCAGGGAAGAGGACAAAATGCTATGTGATGCAGGCTCTCTTCACAAGAAGGCGGAAGATATGAGAAACCGGTGCAGCCTGATAAACAAAGCCAAGCCGGAATTTACGGTAAGTATACACCAGAACAGCTATACCTCTGGAGAAATCAGTGGTGCTCAGGTATTTTACCACACCCAGTCCAAAGAGGGAAAAATCATTGCAGATTGTATTCAGAAACATTTGGTCAGCTATCTTGATAAGGAAAATAAAAGGGTTGCCAAGGGCAATGAAAGCTATTATTTGCTGAAAAATACAGAAAACCCAACGGTAATTGTAGAATGTGGTTTCTTGTCCAACAAAGAAGAGGCAGATAAATTGGAAACCGAAGCATACCAGGACCGGGTTGCCTGGGCAATTCATATGTCAGTGATGGAACTTTTGTCAAGCGGTACAAAGAAGAGTGAACAAGTCAATGTAACAGTTCAGTCAGGTCTGCGCATTTACTGCGCTGACCGTGCGAAAATGTGAATTTCACAAAAATCGGGCAATTTTGCATGCGTAAGCATTGCCCGATTTGGTAACAGTTTAGCCTATGGGTGAACTGTTACCAGTCAATTAATGGTTAGAAATCAGAAAGAAGAATATAAATGGAAACAATTTTGATAAAAGCAGAAAAAGAACAACAGTGCGTAAAGCTTGCAGGGGAATGTTTAAAAAAAGGTGGTCTGGTGGCATTTCCAACAGAAACTGTCTATGGTCTTGGAGCAGATGCCTTGAACGAAGAAGCTGCATCCAAAATCTACAAAGCCAAAGGAAGACCATCGGATAATCCCCTGATTATTCATATAGCGGATATGGAATCTCTGGAGAAAATTGTAAAAGAGGTACCACAAAAAGCCAGAGTCCTGGCACAGAGGTTCTGGCCGGGACCACTGACAATGATTATGCCCAAAAAAGAGATTGTTCCATTATCTACCACAGGGGGATTAGAGACGGTAGCGGTGCGAATGCCAAACCATCCCTTAGCGCTTCATATTATCAAAGCTGGTGGAGGTTACATTGCAGCTCCCAGTGCAAATACATCGGGCAGGCCATCTCCAACGCTGGCAAAGCATGTGGAAGAGGATATGAATGGAAAAATTGATATGATTGTGGATGGTGGTATTACTGGTGGAGAAATTGGAATCGAGTCAACCATAGTGGATATGAGTGTGGAGCCTCCCATGATATTAAGGCCTGGATTTATTTCAAAGGAAATGTTGGAAGAATGTATTGGACCAGTAGCAATGGATGAAACTCTCATGTGTGTTCCAAAAGACAAGACGCCCAAGGCTCCGGGAATGAAGTACAAGCATTATGCTCCGAAGGCAGAAATGCAGATTGTAGAAGGGGAAATCCACAAGGTTTGTGACTCAATCAACAAATTTACTGCAAATTGGTTGGAAAAGGGGAAAAAAGTTGGTATAATAGCAACAGATGAAACGAAAAACTGCTATGAAAAAGGGATGGTAAAAACCATAGGTTCCAGAGAAGATGACAGAACCATCGCCAGAAACCTTTATGCAGTGCTTCGTGAGTTTGATGAAGAAGATGTTGATGTGATTTATTCAGAAAGTTTTTCCCAGGGAAGTATGGGGAATGCGATTATGAATCGATTATTAAAGGCAGCGGCACATAGAGTGATTACCGTTGGAGAAAAGGAAGAATAAGGAGGCAAGTTATGATAGCAATTGGATGTGACCATGGCGGATTTGATTTAAAGGAAAAGGTTGTTGCTCATTTAAAGGAGTCAGGATATGAGGTAAAGGATTGTGGATGTTACAATAAAGAATCCTGCGACTATCCTATTTATGGAAAGGCAGTAGGAGAAGCAGTTGCCTCAGGAGAATGCGAAAAAGGTATCGTAATCTGTACTACGGGAATCGGGATTTCCATTGCCGCAAATAAGGTAAAGGGTGTGAGAGCTGCGTTATGCACCGACTCACTTTGTGCCAGAATGACAAGACTTCATAACGATGCAAATGTACTGGCATTGGGAGCAAATATTGTAGGACCGGGTCTGGCACTGGAAATTACAGACATTTTTCTGAATACAGAGTTTTCAAAAGAAGAAAGACACCAAAGAAGAATTGACCTAATCGAAGGATAACACCAGGATAAATAGTAAAGGAATGATTTATGGGAAGTAAAAGAGAAGATTATATTAGCTGGGACGAATATTTTATGGGAATCGCCTATCTTTCAGCTATGCGCTCTAAGGACCCAAACACCCAGGTGGGAGCTTGCATTGTCAGCCAGGATAATAAGATATTAAGTATGGGCTACAACGGATTTCCGGTAGGATGTTCAGACGATGAGTTTCCATGGGATAGGGATGGGGATACCTTAGATACCAAATATGTATATGTTACCCATAGTGAATTAAATGCCATTTTGAATTATAGAGGTGGCAGCCTTGAGGGTGCAAAATTATACGTTTCTTTGTTCCCCTGTAATGAATGTGCAAAAGCCATTATTCAATCAGGAATCAAAGAAATTGTTTATGATAGCGATAAGTATAGTACAACACCGGGAACCATTGCATCCAAAAGAATGTTAAAATCCGCAGGAGTTACCTGCAGACAATATAAGAAAACAGGAAGACAGGTTTCTTTGGAATTTTAGTATAAATGTATCTGTTCCGTGGCTCTGAACAGATAGGTACCAATAGTTTCGAAGGAGCTTTAAGGAGGATTATTGTGGAAAAAGAAAAATATTATATTACAACAGCCATAGCTTATACATCAGGAAAGCCGCATATCGGAAATACATATGAAATTATACTGGCAGACAGCATTGCCAGATTCAAAAGACAGCAAGGATATGATGTTCGCTTTCAGACAGGGACAGATGAACACGGTCAGAAGATTGAGATAAAGGCAAACGAAGCGGGAATTACCCCAAAGGCATTTGTAGACGAAAAGGCCGGAGAAATCAAAAGAATCTGGGATTTGATGAATACATCTTACGACAGATTTATACGTACAACAGACCAAGACCATGAAGCTCAGGTAAAGAAGATTTTTAAAAAGCTTTACGACCAGGGGGATATTTATAAGGGACATTATGAAGGACTTTACTGTACGCCTTGTGAGTCTTTCTTTACAGAATCCCAGTTGGTAAACGGAAAGTGTCCAGACTGTGGACGAGAAGTTTCTCCAGCCAAAGAAGAGGCTTATTTCTTTAAGATGAGTAAATATGCAGACCGTCTGATGGAACATATCAACACACATCCGGAATTTATTCAGCCGGTTTCACGAAAAAATGAAATGATGAATAATTTCCTTTTGCCGGGATTACAGGATTTGTGTGTATCAAGAACTTCTTTTCAGTGGGGAATCTCAGTAGATTTTGATCCGAAACATGTGGTGTATGTGTGGTTAGATGCACTGACAAACTATATTACAGGTTTGGGATATGACTGTGACGGAAATCATGGAGAACTTTTCAACAAAAACTGGCCTGCGGATTTGCATTTGATTGGTAAAGATATTATTCGTTTCCATACGATTTACTGGCCAATTTTCTTGATGGCACTTGATTTGCCGTTACCTAAGCAGGTGTTTGGACATCCTTGGTTATTGCAGGGTGGCGAGAAAATGAGTAAGTCAAAGGGAAATGTAATTTATGCAGATGATTTGGCAGATATTTTCGGTGTGGACGCTGTCCGTTATTACGTGTTGCATGAAACTCCTTTTGATAATGACGGAACCATCACCTGGGAACTGATGACAGAGCGTGTGAATTCAGAATTGGCAAATACCTTGGGAAATCTGGTACACCGTACGATCTCTATGTCAAATAAGTATTTTGACGGAGTGGTTAATTATACCGGAGTTTCAGAGGCAGTGGATGAAGACTTAAAATCCGTTGCTGTGGGTACTGTGGACAAGGTAGAAGAGAAGATGAAAGATCTGCGCGTTGCTGATGCAATGACAGAAATTTTTGCTCTGTTCCGCAGATGTAATAAGTATATCGATGAGACAACACCGTGGATTCTTGCAAAAGATGAAGCAAAGAAGGCAAGATTAGAGACCGTAATGTACAACCTGGTGGAAGGAATCTGCATTGGGGCGACCTTGCTTGCACCGTTTATGCCAGAAACAGCAGAGAAAATTTTTGCCCAGTTAAACACATCAGAAAGAAAGTTAGAAGACTTAAAAATCTTCGGACTTTATCCGTCAGGCTCTAAGGTAACGGAGAAACCGGAAATGTTGTTTGCACGCCTTGATTTGGAAGAAGTGATGAAAAAGGCAGAAGAAATTCAGGAAAAGCAAAGACAAGAGGCTGGAATAAAAGAGGAAGAACCAGGAATTGATATTCAGCCAAAGGAAGAAATTACTTATGATGACTTTATGAAGATGCAGTTTCAGGTAGGAGAGATTATTGCCTGTGAGGAAGTGAAGAAATCAAAGAAATTGTTATGTTCCCAGGTAAAAATCGGAAGTCAGGTAAAACAGATTGTTTCCGGAATCAAGCAGTACTACAAGCCAGAGGAAATGGTTGGAAAGAAAGTTATGGTATTGGTAAATTTAAAGCCAGCCAAACTTGCAGGAGTGCTGTCAGAGGGAATGCTTTTGTGCGCAGAGGATGCCCAGGGAAATCTTGCCTTGGTAACACCAGAGAAGGATATGCCGTCAGGAGCTGAAATCTGTTAAAAAAACGAGGGTTTATTATGAGTAAGAACAAAAAAAGAAAAAAGGGAAGCAATCCGGTGATGGATGGATTATTTTATGGCACACAGATTGTTTTTGGTGTGACCATTGTAGGATGTATTCTCTTATTCTTTATGAGTGGTTATTGGAAGACTTCAGTACAACTATATAAGGATGCAAAGACGATGGTGGAGAATTCCACAAGAGAGGATTTTGCAGCCTATAAGACTTCTGTGGTTTACGATGACCAGGGAAGAATTATCAGGTTGATAAAAAACGAAAGATTTCAGGTTTATTTAAACTATGATGAGATTCCCCAAATGGCTAAGGATGCAATTGTCAGTATTGAAGATAAAAGATTTTACGAACATCATGGGGTTGATTTAAAAGCCATTACAAGGGCGGTGGTAGCACTGGTGAAAAAGGATGCCATCACCCAGGGAGGCAGCACCATCACCCAGCAGCTGAGCAGGAATATTTTTCTGACACACACAGTTTCCTGGGAAAGAAAAGTGGAAGAAATTTTCATTTCCCTTAGATTGGAAAAAATCTATTCCAAAGAAGATGTTATGGAATTTTATTTTAATAATGTATATTTTGCCAATGGATATTACGGAATAGAGGCGGCAAGTATGGGATATTTTAATAAATCCTGTAAGGAATTAAATTTATCAGAACTTGCTTTTCTCTGTGCCGTACCGAACAGTCCGTCCATGTATGATCCCAGAAAGCATTTGGAGAATACCTTGAAAAGAAGAAATCTGATTCTGGAGGAAATGCTAGAGGATGGCAAGATTACCCAGGAACAATGCGATGAGGCGAAAGCTTATGAGATTGTGCTAAACAATATGGAAATCGTTCCGGCAGGTACTTATGTGGATACTTATGTGAATTATTGTGCAACCAGAGCGCTGATGGAACAGAATGGATTTGAATTTCAATATAAGTTTGAAAACTCGCAGGAGCAGGAAGCTTATGAGACTGCTTATAATGAAGCCTATAATACATGGAATGAGAAATTAACCTCCGGAGGATATAGAATATATACCACAATCAATGTGCAAATGCAGGAAAAACTTCAGGAGGCTGTGGACAATGAAACCTTTGGTTTTGTAACCAAACAGGATGACGGGGTGTATAATGTGCAGGCGTCAGCGACCTGTATTGATAACGATACAGGTCGTGTGAAGGCTATCGTCGGCGGACGGAGTCAAAGTGATGTGAATGTTTCCTTCAACAGAGCTTTTCAGAGCAAACGCCAGCCAGGCAGTTCTATTAAACCTCTGCTTGTGTATGCGCCAGCCTTGGAAAAAGGGTACACAGCCAATAGTTCTCTAAGGGATGTAAAAACAGAGGATGGTCCGAAAAATTCAGGGGATGCATACTCGGGAAGCCTTTCTTTAAGGACAGCAGTAGAAAAGTCCAGAAATGCTGCGGCTTGGAGTCTGTATCAGGCAATCACTCCGGATTATGCCATGGAATACTTGTACAACATGGAATTTAGTGGAATTACACAGGATGACTACAATTTATCTACCGCATTAGGTGGATTTACCACCGGATTCAATACAGTGGAAATGGCGTCAGGCTATGCCACACTGGAAAACAACGGAGTGTTCCGTAGTCCTACCTGTATCGATAAAATTACAGATGCCAACGGAAATGTGATTGTGGAAAATGTGGGTGCCAGCCGACAGGTATACTCTGAAAATACCGCAAAAGAAATGACGGATATCTTAAAGGGAGTTCTCACCAGGGGAACCGGTGTAAAGCGCAGATTGAAAAATCACACTGCGGCGGCAAAAACCGGTACTACCAATGATAATAAGGACGGATGGTTCTGTGGATATACCGCTCAGTATACAACTGCTGTGTGGGTGGGATTGGATATTCCCCAGGCAATGGAGGATTTAAGTGGTTCCACGTTCCCAGGACAGATATGGAATACCTTTATGGAAGATATTCACGAAGGGTTAGACAATCTACCATTAAATCAATAAAAAAAGAAGTTCTATACCAGATGGTACAGAACTTCTTTTTCTTGTGCTATTTTTTTAGACTTGTCCGTTACGGTACTTATTTAATAATACCTGGATTCTCTCACTTGGGTCAAGGAGCTCGCTGATGGAACCGTCATGATTTAAGGTATCGATAATATACGCAATGTATTTACTCATATCGCAGTTGATATAGTATGGACGGCTTAACAATTCTTCCGGCTGATAAATCAGGTTGGTTGTCAATACTCTGTCGATAATACCCTCTTCGTATGCCTTATCAAATTTTTCCAATCCATTGGTAAACAATCCGAAAGTGGTACATGCGAAAATTCTTCTGGCTTTTCTGGCCTTTAACTCAGAAGCAACTTCTAAGATACTGTCACCGGAAGAAATCATGTCATCCACGATAATCATGTCTTTTCCTTCTACATTGCTTCCCAAGAATTCATGGGCAACAATAGGATTTTTTCCATTGACAATCTGAGTATAGTCACGTCTCTTGTAGAACATACCCATATCCAGACCTAGAACGTTTGCCATGTAAATGGCACGGTTCATACCACCTTCGTCCGGGCTGATTACCATCATATGATCTGCGTCAATCTTTAAATCTTTTTGATTTTCCAGGAGACCTTTTACAAACTGATAGGTTGGCTGTACTGTCTCAAAACCATTTAGAGGAATTGCATTCTGTACTCGTGGGTCATGGGCATCAAAGGTAATGATATTATCCACACCCATGCTGACCAACTCCTGTAATGCCAAAGCACAGTCTAAGGATTCACGGTTGGTACGTTTGTGCTGACGGCTTTCATAAAGAAATGGCATAATCACTGTGATACGTCTGGCTTTTCCCCCTACCGCAGCAATGATTCTTTTCAAGTCCTGGTAATGATCATCCGGTGACATATGATTCACGGTTTCAAACATTGGATAAGTTAAGCTGTGGTTGGTAACATCTACCATAAGGTACAAATCGTATCCACGAACAGATTCGTTGATAATACCTTTTGCCTCTCCAGAACCAAAACGAGGTACTGCGGCATCTAAAATATAGGAATCTCTCTGATAACCGGCAAATGCCAAGGTGGATTTGTGCTCGCTCTCCCATTCCTTACGCCATTTGGCAAGGTAAGCATCCACTTTTTGTCCCAATGGCATACAGCTTTTTAATGGAATCATTCCAAGGGTTCCAACTGGAATTGTTTCAAGTTTGCGATCTTCTCTCATGAGCATATTTTCTCCTCCATATCTATCTTTTAATCGTTAGGTGTTGTTGTTCACAAGTGCCCTGTGCCTGGTAAATGCTCAGACCTGTCTGAACTGTTACGTATTTTCTTTCCTTCATAATAACTTAGAATCATGTAAAGTATACTACCCAAGTTAAAGTTATATCTTAACACGTAGGAAATGTCAAGCCTGGGTTTGCATTGTAATAATATAATCATAGTATTATGATTTCTTTTTTCGGCGAATATCATCGCCGATGAGTTTTAATTTTATATAATTTGCGCTGAGCCTTGAGGTAGTTCGCTCTGTATAAATCTCAGAAATTTTTGCGGGGGAGAGATTTGTGGAAATAATTGTGGATTTCTTTCTTAAAAATCTCTCATTGATACAGGTAAACAAGGCAGAACAGGAAAAATTGTTGGTCAATTCTGTACCAAGGTCATCTATGATGAGTAAGTCACAATTCCATATATGATTGGTAACATCTGTTCCCTCTGTGGAATTACCCTGAAAACGTTGTTTTGCCAGAGCGTCAAATAAATCCTGACTGGTAAAATAGATAACTGAGTATCCTTCCGGCAGCAAAGCGTTGGCAATACAGTGGGTAAGAAAGGTTTTCCCGGTTCCTACATCACCGTAAATCAGTATATTTTCGTAATTTTGACCAAAGTTTCTGGTAAAATTTTCACAGGTGTCGTAGGCTTTCATGGCTAACGAAAAAGCATCCCGCCCTTTGTTGTCTTTGATTTGCGGACTGTAGTAGTCCAGATTAAAGGTATCAAAATTTTCCTCTTTTGGCATATGCAAAAGATTGGACTGTTCATAAAGAACACGAATTTCCTCCTGCTGAAAACATTTGCATTTTTTGTCTTCCACGTAACCTGTGTCCTTACATATAGGACAATCATAGGTAGGCTCTAAGTAATCCGGTGGATAATTATTTGCCACAAGTAACTGCTTTCGTTCTCCAATCAGTTCATCTAAGGCTGATTTCAAATCGGTGTCTGCTGTAGCGATAGGAGCTTGTGCCTGTGGGGCAGGGGAGAGCAGTCGTTGCCTTACACTCTCCATAGAAAGGGAAATGATTTCTTCTTCCAGAATATTGTAGGCGGGAAGTTTTGATGCAATTTCTTCCTGGCGCCGGGTCAGCATTGCCCTGTGATTCTGCCTTTTTCTTTCGTAGATACGCATGATTTTGTCATATTGGGAATTTGTTAATGCCAAGATTTCACCTCCTTAATCCAGCCATTCTTCTTCCAATTCATCGTTACTTAAAGTTCGCTGTGTAAAATTATGAAATTTACTTCCGGATGTTGGACTACTTGTAATTTTTCTGTTTTGCTCCAACTGTTTCTTTTCGTGGAAGCTTTTGTCAAGCTTTTCAATATCTGCAAGGGTATGAACGCTTTTTGCCTTCCAGTCATGTAATATTTTATTGGCATATTCAAAGCTTGGATTATGTGTTTTTTGTATGGTACGGTTGCAGGCTTCGATGATAATGGACAAATCGAAACCAAGAGTGTTTACCCAGGTGGTAATCATATCTTCTTCCGTTGGAGAAGGATGCCGGTTGCGGATACCAAAAGCTTTTAAAACAGAGAAACAATACTTATGGTATGTGTTGGTGCGCTCCCGTGCCTGTTTGGGAGTTTTAATCCCCTGTTCTACCCAGGCTTGAGCTGTTTTTTCAATGTAGTGAAAGCTTTGACTTCCTTTGCTGGCACAGTATTCCAAAAGGTAGTCAATAAGTTCCACATTAAACTTTAGTTCGTCGTAAATATATAGTAATGAGTTGATATCTGTAGGACTTAGCTGTCGTTTCAGGTAGCCTTGGGCTCCCTCGATTACCATCTGTACATCTTCACGCTGTTGGAATTCTCTCATCTGGTCTAAGGAATATTCATGACGTCCAGGGGATGTGGCAGCTTTGGAAGGGGATGTGGCAGCTGTCTGTGGCATGGAGGCCATTTTGGGTTCCTCAGATGAGATGGTGTTGTTGGCAGAAGCTTTACTGTGTATGGGTAATAGCTGTATGTGAGTTGGAAAATTAGCTGAGTCAACGGACAGGGACAGCAATCCTTGTTGTTGCCAGTAATTTAACCCTCGAATAATATCGCCCTCTGTGTCATTTAATTTCTCTGCCATGGAATGAATGGAACAGGATACATTGTTTGAAACACACCGCAGCAGATATAAATAAATTTTTACGTATTCACCGTTGGAAACAGTCATATACTCATCAATAAATAGATTGGAAATCAGTGTTACATCATAAGATGAACTGTTGGTGAGATTTAAATTTTTCATTGAATGTATCCTCCGTATCGTTTTCTGTCGGTTTTGGCATCAAGTACCAAGACCTGTACTGAATAGCTTTCTACATTATACCACAAAAAAAAACAAAAGAACAGATGGGAGAAAATTGTGAAAAAAATAATGGTAACAGTTTAGACTATGGCTTAACTGTTACAAATAATGTAATTACGAAATTATTGTTAAATTGTATACATAGCTGTTGATAGATATTTCCTACAGCGAATAACAATGATGGGATAAATATGTGGATAATGTGGATAACTTGTTGACATAATTGAAATCCGTGTCGAAAAAGCTCGATATTATAAGAAAAATGGCTCATTATAAAAAAGTGGATAAATCAACTTATGTAAACAAGAAAATCCACATGTCTACCCTTCGAAAAATGTTGATAAACATGTGGATAATGTGGATAACTGTTTTTTACACTACTTTCCGAGCAAATGATTTCCTATATTTACTACATCTCCGGCTCCCATGGTAATCAATAAATCTCCGGCGGAGCAATGTTCCAATAGAAATTCTTCGATTTCCCCAAAAGATGGAAAATAAAAACATTTCTTTCCAGAATCCTCTATTTTCTTTGCAAGTGTTTCGGAACTGATTCCCAGATTGTCTGTCTCTCGGGCAGGATAGATATCTGCCAGAATAATATTTTCTGCCATGCTTAAAGCCTGGGCAAATTCATCCATCAAAGCTTTGGTTCTGGTAAAGGTATGAGGCTGGAAGACACACCAAAGTTTCTTATGTGGATAATTCTGGGCGGCAGATAAGGTGGCTTTGATTTCTGTAGGGTGGTGGGCATAATCGTCAATAATGGTGACACCGCCAATTTCCCCTTTGTATTCAAAACGTCGGTCTGTTCCTGAAAACGCTAATAAAGCCTTCTTGGTAGTATCTAAGTCAATATGTAATAAATCGGCGGCAGCGATAGCTGACAAAGAATTATACACATTGTGAATTCCGGTAACAGACAAGGAAATCTGTGACACTTCCTCTCCTTTTTTTAACAAAGTATAGGTGGGCCTGCCAAAATCATCAAAAATAATGTCTTTGGCGGAGTAGTCAGATGTCTCCTGAGCACCAAAAGTAATGATGTTGCAATTTAATTCATCCGTAAAATAAGAAAGGTTGTCTATGTCAGAGGATATAATCAACGTACCATCTGTTGGTAAAAGCTTTGTGAATTTTTTAAAGGAGGCACGTATATCGTCTAGGTCTTTAAAAAAGTCCAAATGGTCTGCATCTATATTTAGAATGATACCAATCTTAGGATAAAAACTTAAAAAACTGTTTGTATACTCGCAGGCTTCTGTCAAAAAATATTGGTTGCCGCCTACACGGATATTTCCATGGATTGCTTTTAAAATTCCACCAATGGATAGTGTAGGGTCTGTGTCTGCCTGCAACAGTACATGGGATAACATGGAAGTTGTTGTTGTTTTTCCATGGGTTCCGGATACTGCAATGGGTATCCGATAGTTTTTCATCAACTGTCCTAAGAATTCTGCACGGGTGAGCATTGGCAGATGTCTCTCAACTGCCCTTTGAAATTCTGGATTATCTTTATGGATGGCGGCGGTATACACTACCAGGTCCACATCATCTGCAATGTTTTCTGCTTTCTGTCCGATATATACCTGTATGCCTAAAGATTCCATATGTTTTGTCAGGTCAGAAGCTTTCATGTCAGAACCGGAAACTTTAAAGCCTTCTTTGTTTATGATTTCAGCAAGTCCACTCATGCTGATTCCACCAATACCTATAAAAAATACATGTATTGGCTGGTTAAAATTGATTTGATACATAGATAACATCCTTTCTTTTTCGATTACAAATACCAATATCGTAACATTTCGTCACACATAATTTTTATTATACTCCATATGAAAAGAAAAATCCATTTAAAAACACATAAAAGTACAGTAACTGTCACGAAACTTCCGTCTCAAAATTGAGACCACTATAAATGTATTCCATGGAAGTTTCGTAAAGCTGATGCACACAAATATTCATTACAAAAAAGTGAAAAAAGTTTGAAGTTTGATGTTCCAGTTTCAAAGAATGTATGATATAATCAAAGAGTAGGTAAACTACGCTCATTTTTAAATACATAAAGAAAAAATTGACGGTTTTACAGTCAATATAAAATATAGCTTTCTTACAAGCTGTAAATGAGAGGTGATAACAATGATCAAAAAAGAAATGATTGCCATGTTGTTGGCAGGAGGACAAGGAAGCCGTTTGGGAGTGCTTACAAAAAAAGTTGCAAAGCCGGCAGTTTCTTTTGGCGGTAAGTACAGGATTATCGATTTTCCTCTGAGCAACTGTATCAATTCCGGAGTTGATACAGTGGGTGTGTTGACACAGTATCAACCATTACGTTTGAATGCTCATATAGGGATTGGTATTCCATGGGACTTGGACAGAAATATCGGTGGAGTTACCGTGCTGCCACCTTATGAGAAGAGTACAAGCAGTGAGTGGTATTCGGGAACAGCCAATGCAATTTATCAGAACTTAGAGTATATGGAAACCTACAATCCGGACTACGTTCTGATCTTGTCAGGTGACCACATCTACAAAATGGATTACGAAGTTATGCTTGATTTCCATAAGCACAATAATGCAGATGTTACCATTGCAACTATGCCTGTTCCTATGGAAGAAGCAAGCAGATTCGGTATTGTGGTTGCAGATGAAGAGGGAAAAATCAGTAAATTTGAAGAAAAGCCAGAACACCCAAGCAGTAATCTGGCGTCTATGGGAATCTACATATTTAGTTGGCCTGTGCTTCGTGAAGCACTGTTAGAAATGTCTGATGAGCCAGGGTGTGACTTTGGTATGCACATTATTCCACATTGTCATGTCAACAATAAGAGACTGTTTGCTTATGAGTTCAATGGATACTGGAAGGATGTAGGTACCCTGGGCTCTTATTGGGAAGCCAACATGGAGTTGATTGATTTAGTGCCGGAATTTAATTTGTATGAAGAATTCTGGAAGATTTATACCAAGAGTGACACACTGCCACCTCAGTATATTTCATCGGAGGCAAGAATTGAGAAAAGCATCATCAGCGAAGGTGCAGAAATTTATGGTGAAGTAGTCAATTCCGTTATCGGAGCAGGTGTAGTTATCGGCAAAGGCAGTGTGATACGGGATTCTATCGTCATGAAAGGTACGGTAGTGGGTGAAAACGTAGTAATGGATAAATCTATTATTTCGGAACAGGTTAAAATTGGAAACAATGTTGTGTTGGGCATCGGTGAAGATGTACCAAACAGATTAGAGCCAAAGATTTATTCCTTTGGACTTGTAACCGTTGGTGACAAAGCGGTGATTCCGGATGATGTAAAGATTGGAAAAAATACAGCGATTTCCGGGGTGACGACACCGGAAGACTATCCAGATGGAATTTTAAACAGTGGTGAGACAATAATGAAGGCAGGTGACAGGCGATGAGAGCAATAGGAATTATTTTGGCTGGTGGTAATAACTACCGAATGAAAGAATTATCAAATAAGCGTGCTATCGCAGCTATGCCAGTGGCAGGAAGTTATCGAAGCATTGATTTTGCCCTTAGTAATATGGCAAATTCCCATATTCAAAGGGTGGCGGTACTGACACAGTATAATGCCAGAAGTTTAAACGAACATTTAAGTTCTTCCAAATGGTGGGATTTTGGACGTAAACAGGGCGGTTTGTTTGTATTTACACCAACCATTACCGCAGATAACAGCTTCTGGTACAGAGGAACTGCAGATGCCATTTATCAGAATATCTCTTTTCTGAAAAACAGTCATGAGCCATATGTCATTATTGCATCAGGCGATGGCGTTTACAAGTTGGACTACAATAAAGTATTGGAATATCATATTGCCAAGAAGGCAGACATCACAGTGGTTTGCAAGGATGTACAGTTGGGAAATGACTCGGAACGTTTTGGTGTGATTAAAATGGATAAAGATGGAAGAATTCTGGAATTCGACGAAAAACCAATGGTTGCAACGTCGAATACCATTTCCTGCGGTATCTATATTATTCGCAGAAGACAGTTAATTGAGCTGTTGGAAAAGTGTGCAAGGGAAGAACGTTACGACTTTGTAAAAGATATACTTGTACGATACAAAGGAATGAAGCGGATTTATGGATATGAGATGAAGGATTATTGGAGTAACATATCTACGGTGGAAGCGTACTATAATACGAATATGTCCTTCTTAGATCCAAATGTGAGAAATTATTTCTTTAAGCAGTATCCGGATGTATATTCCAAAGTTGACGATTTGCCACCTGCAAAGTATAACAATGGAGCAGTGGTAAAAAACAGTCTGATATCCAGCGGATGTATTGTCAATGGAACCGTAGAGAACTCTGTTTTGTTTAAGAAAGTCTTTGTGGGAAATAATTGTACCATCAGAAATTCCATCATTTTAAATGATGTTTATGTTGGAGATAATACAACCATCGAAAATTGTATTGTGGAAAGCAGGGATACCATTCGTGCCAACACATATCATAAAGGAGAAAATGGAATTGAGGTTGTAGTGGAAAAAAATGAGAGATATGTGCTTTAAAAGATATGGTGAAAGGCGAAAGGGGATACAAAAATGAATATTACAGATGTACGTGTCAGAAAAATGACAAAAGAAAGCAAAATGAAGGCGGTAGTATCTATTACTATTGACGACGTATTTGTAGTACATGATATAAAAGTAATTGACGGAGAAAAGGGATTGTTCATTGCTATGCCAAGTAGAAAATCAACGGATGGAGAATATAGAGATATTGCTCATCCAATCAATTCGGAGACGAGAGATGGTATCCAGAAAATTATTTTGGAAAGCTATGAAAAATCTTTACAGGAAGAAGAGTAAGCGTTACTGTTCGGACAAAAATAAGTTTTAAAGAGAAAGACAAGGGTGTCAGGAAAAAATTCTGGCACCCTTTTTATTTTTGAATAAAGTTGACAAAGCCTGCATTTTTAATTTAAGTGAGCCCACTGAGGCGTCGTAAGGTATTGTACAAATCCAATTTTCCGTATCCCCAAAGAGGATTTGGCGTCTCATAGGAGGCGGGCATAATGGCACCCCGTAATAAATAGTTTTTCACTACAATACCGTTGACAAAAATCAGATTGTTATTTATGATTGCCCACTGCAGAAAAAGTGCAGCGGCTCCGCAACACTGGGCAGCGGCGATACTGGTTCCGGAAAACAGTTCTCCAGGTGGTATCTTTGCACCTGCAGACAGAGAGGCGTTTTTGGATACATTATATATAGAAGAAACAGGTACAAAAATGTCTACTCCAGGAGCTGCGATGGTAGGTACTATTTTGTTGTCAGCAGTATAACCTCTCCCAGATGTGACAGCAAGACTTTCCGTGCGGTAATCATAGGAAGCTACGGTGATGGCATTGGAACAATCTCCAGGGGCTGTTACCGTGATATTTGGGTCGGGTGACAGAAAGTAGGTCTCCGATTCCAGAAAAGAGGTGATGGGAAGCCACATATCCAGAGGGATTGGCTGTGGGTTAACATTTCGGATAGAAATGCGCCAAAGCCCAGGGGCAGGTTTTAGAAACCGCAGGTAGATTAACTGTCTGCCAGATTGATTTTCTATGAAAAAATAATCCAGATAGATGATTGTGTTAAGAAAGACAAAAGTAACTGTCCAGGAAGAATAAGGAGGTTGAAAACGAATCTCCCTGGTCTCGCCGGAGGGGGAAAGGATTTGCAAGGAAAAATCAGTGAAATTTTCGCTCCACAGTTCAGCACTAAATCCAAGTTCTCCTCCAAGGGTAAAAATTTCAATGGTTTCAGAAACGTTGTTTGGTGATAAGTCAGCGTGGTAATGATGTCGGCTGTTTCCCTCATTGCCGGAAGGCAGACAGATGCAAAAAGAGTGAAGTTTGCTGAACAAATCACAGCTTACGGACAACGCCAAAGCACCGGTATGGGAACCACAACTACTTTGTAAGGGAATACAGATAGAAACCGGAATATCATTTAAACGCCTGCTGCATTCTCGAATATACTCCAGGGCAGCAATGATGTCATTTTCCTGGTAGCAGGGCACATCATCAGGGATCAAAAAAAAGTCCCGCAAATATTTTTTTGCCTGTTTTAATTTGACAACAATCAATGTGGATTCCGGGGCGGCACCAGAAAATAACAGAGGCTCTACTGTGTTGCCCGCAGCCACCCCGGCGACTACTGTGCCGTGGGAGGAACTTGGAGAGGCGGAAGTGTTTCCCACTCTCTCCAAAAGCATTTGGTTTATCTCAGTGGAGGTGTAAGATGTTCCATAAGAGAACCCAAACGGTGGAGCTAAGGTGTTGGACTGGTCCCAATAATAGGCAATTCGGGTGGTGTTATCCGGGTTTAAAAATAGTGGGTTGGTAAAGTCGATTCCGTCATCAATGATTGCCACTGCCACGTCCTTTCCGCGAAGGGGGATAAAGGGCTGGTTTTGTAAGGTCTGTATTCCGGAAGCCTGAAGGCTTTGAAAGTCTGCAGGACCAAAACATTTGGGAATACTGGCATCGCCATGGGTATGATTGGGAAATAACATTGCATTTTCCCTTGGTACATGAACTACTGCATACAATTCATTTAAGATTGTGATGGGATAGAGATCCCTCAAGGTATCTAAAAGATTGTGAGAACCACCATAGTTAAAAATATAATCTACCATATTTTCGTCAATGGCAGCTGGGATAGAAGAAGATTCGGCCATAAATATATTACACTGAACAGAAAATATTATCATATTATATGCGAAAACGGAAAAATTGTAACGTATCTGTTCAGAATTACGTAAAAGTTCCCCCATGGGCTAAACGGTTACATTAGTTTTATAAACTGTGAATCCTGGTGACCGTTGGGAATGTGTACGTAAAAAATACAAAAATAAAAAAGTGTAAATTTCATAAAAAAAACAAAAAAAACAGGGTTTGTTCATTGACTTTTTTTTTAGAAAGGCGTAATGTGTTTATGTTCAGAAGAGGGCAGGAAATTTTAAGTTGTATGAAATAACAGAAAGTTTCCCCGGAATCTGAAAACGCATTTATGAAATAAAAAATAAATAGGAAAGGAAGTGAGAAAAATGGATGCATTTGTTGAAAAGCTGGTAGATGGGCTGAACGAGGAACTGGAATGCGAAACTGTATTTTCGATTCCACTGGGCAATGGCCATTCCATACCTGTGTTTGAATCAGTGGTAGTAACCTGGATTATCATTGTAGCATTGATTGTGATATCCAAATTGCTTGTGAGAAATCTTACCATAGATCATGTGAGCAAAAAACAGCTTGCATTAGAATCGGGAATCGGTTTTTTGAGAAATTTCTTTGAAGATGCCTTGGGAGAACACGGAGTAAGATATATGCCATATCTTATGACGGTAATCCTATATATCGGAGTAGCAAATGTGATTGGCTTATTTGGATTTAAGCCACCTACAAAGGACATGAATGTAACCATCGCACTGTCGTTAATGAGTATTATTCTAATTGAGTATGCAGGCATTTATAAAAAAGGTGTAAAGGGTTGGATCAAAGGATTTGCACAACCGGTGGCAATTGTTGCACCAATTAATGTATTGGAAATTTTTATTCGACCGTTATCCTTATGTATGCGATTGTTTGGTAATGTATTGGGAGCTTTCGTAGTTATGGAGCTTATCAAACTATGTATACCAGTTGGAGTGCCCACCGTATTTAGCTTGTATTTCGATATTTTTGATGGTCTGATTCAGGCCTATGTATTCGTTTTCCTGACCTCATTATTCATAAACGAGGCAACGGAGTAAAAGTACTGGAAATTTTAAGCTGAAACAGAAAGAAAAAAGAAAAGAGAAAAAAAGGAGAGAAAAGTTATGACATCATTAGTAGCATTAGGAGCAGGTATTGCAGTATTAACAGGAGCAGGAGCAGGTATTGGTATTGGTATCGCAACATCAAAGGCAGTTGAGTCTATCGCAAGACAGCCAGAGGCAAGTGGAAAGATTTCTTCTTCCCTTTTATTAGGATGTGCCCTTGCAGAAGCAACCGCTGTTTATGGTTTGGTAGTGGCAATTTTGATTATTTTATTGTTAAAATAATTGGAATTGAAAAAGTTTTATCCAGAAAAATCGTAAATAGAATCGTTTAGAAAGCAGGTGGTACAGGTGTTAAAGCTAGACCCATGGAATATAGTCTTTACCATTGTAAACCTTCTCATTTTATACTGGGCAATGAAGAAATTCTTGTTTGGACCGGTGCTTGCTATCATGGATAAGCGCAGAGAGCTGATTGAGGGGCAGTTAGAGGATGCTGCCCAAAAGGAGCAGGAAGCCACGGAAATGAAAGCTGCCTACGAAAAAGATTTAAGACAAGCAAAAGAGGAAGCAAAAGGGATTGTTGAGAAGGCTCACGGTGATGCAAAGGTAGAGTACGACAGAATTATCAAGGAAGCTGACGAAAGGGCAGCCCAGATTATTGTGAAAGCCAATAAGACGGTAGAACTTGAAAAGCAGAAAACGTTACAGGAAATGGAAAGTGAAATTGCTTCCATTGCCTTGGCAGCAGCAGCAAAGATTATGAATGAGTCACAGGAAAATGACCAGACACTTTACAATAAGTTTATAAAAGCAGGTGATGCCAATGACACAGCTGGCAATTAATTACGGAACAGCTCTTTTTGAGCTGAACCTTCCAAAAGAAGAGACAAAGTCCCAGATGGATACCCTGCTAGGCAGCAAGGAACTGTTAAATGCGTTGTGCAGTCCCATTGTTTCCTTAAAAGAAAAGCAGGCGGTCATTGACAGGATTTTTACAGGAAAATTCAAAAACTTTTTAAAGTTAATATGCAGTCAACAAAGTGCAGAGTATATTCCTGAAATTTTGGAAGCGTATAAAGAAAAATGTAACCAGGCAGAGGGTATTCTGGAAGGAGAACTGTGCTATGTTACCCCCCCAAGCGAAGAACAACTGTCCCAGATAAAGGCATTTCTTTGTAAAAAATATCAGAAGAAAGCCATTCGTCTGAACATGAAGCAGGATGCAAACCTGGTGGGAGGATTTGTTCTCAGGATACAGAATTATGAATATGACTGGAGTTATGCGGGAAGATTAGAGATGTTACGCAGAAAAATAGTAAGATAGAAAAACAGAAAGTAAAGAGAAAAGAGAAAAGAGAAACAAAAAACGGAGGTGATAGGCGTGAGCACAATCAGTTCAGCAGAAATTATTTCCATACTGAAAAGCGAGATTGAAAATTTCGATGTAGAAACCGGTGAACAGGAAGTAGGTAACGTTATCTGGGTTGGTGACGGCATTGCTATGGTATACGGAATTGACCATGCGGTTTATGGAGAAATCGTAATTTTTGAAAACGGTGTAAAAGGTATGGTTCAGGATATTCGCCGAAATGAAATTGGTTGTATTCTTTTTGGAAAAGATACAGGAATTAAGGAAGGATGCAAGGTAAAACGCACAGGAAAAAGAGCAGGTATTCCAGTGGGAGATGCTTTCCTGGGAAGAATTGTAGATGCGTTGGGCGCACCTATCGATGGAAAAGGAGATATCCCCGCTGTGGATTATCGTCCCATCGAACAGGAGGCTCCGAGCATTGTAGAGCGTAAGTCCGTAAATGAACCTATGGAAACAGGAATCTTAGCTATTGACTCTATGTTTCCTATTGGAAGGGGACAAAGAGAGTTAATCATCGGTGACAGACAGACAGGAAAGACATCCATTGCCATAGATACCATTTTGAATCAGAGAGGAAAAGATGTTATCTGTGTGTATGTGGCTATCGGACAGAAGGCATCTACCGTTGCCAAGATTGTGAATACATTAAATCAGCATGATGCTATGGACTATTCTATCGTGGTGTCTGCTACAGCAAGTGATTCAGCCCCATTACAATACATTGCACCATATTCCGCAACAGCGCTGGCAGAATATTTTATGTATCAGGGAAAAGATGTGTTGATTGTATATGATGATTTGTCAAAACACGCAGTTGCATATCGTGCCTTGTCATTGTTGTTAGAGCGTTCTCCGGGTCGTGAAGCTTATCCAGGGGATGTATTCTATTTACATTCACGATTGTTAGAGCGTTCCAGCCGACTAAGTGATGCTTTAGGAGGAGGTTCTATCACAGCCCTTCCGATTATTGAAACCCAGGCAGGGGATGTGTCAGCCTACATTCCAACCAATGTAATTTCTATTACAGACGGTCAGATTTTCTTAGAGAGCAATTTGTTCTTCTCGGGTATGCGTCCGGCGGTAAACGTTGGTTTATCCGTATCCCGTGTAGGAGGTGCGGCACAGACAAAGGCTATGAAGAAGGCAGCGGGTTCTATCCGTATTGACTTGGCCCAGTTTAGGGAAATGGAAGTATTTACCCAGTTTAGTTCAGACTTGGATGCTACTACCAAGGAACAGTTACAGTACGGTACCGGATTGATGGAATTATTAAAACAGCCATTGTGTCATCCGCTGAGTCTCCATGAGCAGGTCATTACGTTGGTAACGGCCACCAATAAGCTTATGCTGGATATTGACAAGAAGCAGATCAAAGCCTTCCAGTTAGATATGTTGTCATATTTTGACTCTGTTCATCCAGAGATTGGACAACAGATTGATGAGACAAAGGTACTTGATGAAGAAATGATTGGAAAAATCCTTGAAATAGCAAAGGAATATAAGAGTAGTAGGTGTTAAGATGGCAAATGCAAGAGAAATCCAAAGCAGAATGAAAAGTATCAAAGATACAATGAAAATTACCAATGCTATGTATATGATTTCTTCTTCTAAGCTAAAGAAGGCAAAACAGACTCTTATGGCAACAGAGCCTTATTTCTATACTTTACAGATGGCAATTGGACGTATTCTGCGTCATATGTCAGAAGAGGAAGTACATAACGTATATTTTGATGAAAGAAAAGAAATTGAAGAAAAGGATAGAAAAAAGGGGTATATCGTTGTCACTGCAGATAAGGGAATGGCAGGTGCGTATAATCATAATGTAATAAAACTGGCAGAGGAGCATATGAACGAGTCAGAACATCCCATGTTGTTTGTTCTAGGTGAGTTGGGTAGACATTACTTTACCAAACAGCATATGCCAATTGAGGAAACCTTTCATTATACGGTACAGAATCCAACCATGAACCGTGCCCGTAATATTTCAGAGCGAATTTTAGACAGGTACAAGGCAGGGGAATTGGATGATGTGTATATTATTTATACAAAAATGAATGGACCCATACAGACAGAAACAGAGATGCTTCAGTTGTTGCCATTGAAAAAAAGTGAGTTCGGACCGGCTCCCATTGGAGTTCCCCTAGAGAACATAGAGATGACTCCTTCACCGGCCGCAGTGATGGAGCATATTGTCCCAAACTATGTGGCAGGTTTTGTATATGGTGCCTTGGTGGAGTCTTATGCCAGTGAACACAATTCCAGAATGATGGCAATGGAAGCTGCAACCAACAGTGCCAAGGATATGCTTAGAATGTTAGAGATTGAATTTAACCGTGTGCGACAGGCAGCCATTACCCAGGAAATTACAGAGGTAATCAGTGGTGCCAAAGCACAGAAGAAAAAGAAAAAATAAAGGGATGACGTTATGACAAATAAAGGAAAAATTGTGCAGGTTTTAGGACCTGTAGTAGATGTTGAATTTGAAAATAATGATCTTCCATGTATTAAAGATGCACTTGAAGTAATCAACGACGGAAAACGTTTGGTTATGGAGGTTTCCCAGCATATTGGAAACAATACAGTGCGATGCATTATGTTGGCTTCAAGTGAAGGCTTACATAAAGATATGGAGGTCACAGCTACAGGGGCTGGGATTAAAGTTCCGGTAGGTGAAAGAACATTAGGACGTTTATTTAATGTTTTGGGAGATGCCATCGATGATGGTGAAAGCTTAGAGGATTGTGAAAAATGGGTGATTCACAGAGAACCACCAACCTTTGAAGACCAGAGTCCTGTGGTAGAGGTTCTTGAAACCGGGATTAAGGTTATCGACCTGTTAGCACCTTATTCGAAAGGTGGTAAGATTGGTCTGTTTGGCGGTGCCGGAGTAGGTAAGACTGTGTTGATTCAGGAATTGATTCGTAACATTGCAACAGAGCATGGTGGATACTCTATCTTTACTGGTGTAGGAGAGCGTTCCCGTGAAGGAAATGATTTGTGGAGCGAAATGAAGGAATCCGGAGTCTTAGAAAAAACTGCCCTGGTGTTTGGTCAGATGAATGAGCCGCCAGGAGCACGTATGCGTGTGGCAGAGACAGGGCTAACTATGGCAGAGTATTTTAGAGATGAAAAACATCAGAACGTATTATTGTTTATTGATAATATTTTCCGTTTTGTGCAGGCGGGTTCCGAAGTGTCTGCCCTGCTTGGTCGTATGCCATCAGCGGTAGGATATCAGCCAACCCTGGCCACCGAGGTAGGTGAATTGCAGGAACGTATTGCATCCACAAAGAATGGTTCTGTTACCTCTGTTCAGGCAGTATACGTGCCTGCGGATGACTTGACAGACCCGGCACCTGCTACGACATTTGCCCATTTGGATGCAACAACGGTACTTTCAAGAAAAATTGTGGAACAGGGTATTTACCCGGCAGTAGACCCACTAGAGTCCAGCTCCCGAATCCTTGAAATTGATGTGGTGGGTGAGGAACACTATGAGACAGCCAGAAAAGTACAGGAAATCCTGCAAAAGTACAAAGAGTTGCAGGATATTATTGCAATTTTAGGTATGGAAGAATTATCGGAGGAAGACAAGCTGACAGTAAACAGAGCCAGAAAGGTACAGCGTTTCTTATCCCAGCCTTTCTTTGTTGCAGAAAACTTTACCGGTGTAAAGGGAAAATATGTTCCGTTAAAAGAAACCATTCGTGGATTTAAGGCAATTATTGAGGGTGAAATGGATGAATATCCGGAATTTGCTTTCTTTAATGTAGGTACCATAGATGAAGTAAAGGAAAAGGCAAAGTCTGCTTCTGGAACAGAAGCATAGGAGGCAAGCTATGAACACATTTTATTTAAAAGTGATTGCCAGCGATAAAACCTTCTTTAGTGGAAGGTGTAAATCCCTGGTAGTACAGACCTTAGATGGTGAAGTGGGGATTTTAGCCCACAGGGAAAATGTAGTTACTGCCGTTGCTATGGGAGAGATACGTATTACAGATTTGGAAGATAATGTAATCACAGCAGTGGTGGGTACCGGATTTTTACAGGTGATGAACAACCGAGTGACGGTACTGGTGGATACCGCAGAACTCCCGGAAGAAATTGATATCCGTCGTGCACAGGAGGCAAAGGAACGTGCGGAAGAACAGATGCGCCAGAAACAAAGCATTCAGGAGTACCACCACTCTCAGGCATCTTTGGCCCGTGCCATGTCCCGACTAAAGCTGACCAGCAAGTACAACTAAAAACTATGGAACAAAAATTATACTTTCCCGTATTTGTGGATTTATCCGACAAAAAAGTAGTGGTTGTTGGCGGTGGGACCATAGCCACCCGCAGAGTCTGTACCTTGTTGCCCTTCGTGGAGGAGTTGATTGTAATTGCCCCGGAAGTTACCAGGGAAATTGAAAATTTAAGCCGGGAGGGCAGAGTACATTTATATAGAAGAAATTACGAAAAAGAAGATGTAAAGAATGTCTATCTTTTGGTGGCTGCAACCAATGTACGGGAAATCAATGAAGAGATAGGCAGGGATGGGAAAGAGGCAGGATGCTTTGTGTCCGTGGCAGATCATAAGGAAGAATGCACCGTGCTGTTTCCCGGAATTGCTCTAAAAGAAGACTCTGGAGTTGTCATAGGAATTACTGCCAGTGGAAGAAATCATAAGCTGGCAAAAAAACTGACAGAAAAAATAAAAAATTTACTAAAGAATTTAAACATGGTAACCGATAAGTAAAGCGATGTATAGGTTCTGGGGGAAATTGAAAATTAGGGCAAAAGTGGTTAATTTAGACAAAAAAATCTTTTATTTTTAGAGATAAATCTATTGATAAAAGATTGACAATTTTCTGGAAGAATAATATACTAGTACCATGGCTTGTTTTGTAGAGGGATTCTATCTATTTTTATGGAACAGGAAGCTCGAAGAGAACAAGGGATATAAAAGAAGAAAGGTGAATTCCATACACACCTTTCGGAAAAAGAATTAAAAGGAGGATAAGAGTATGGGAGAAAAGAGAACAATGATGAACGCTGTTAAGCGTTACATCAGCGTAATGCTTGTAGCAGCTTTGGCTGTAGCATCCATTCAGATTCCAGCTTTCGCTGCTGCACAGTCTAAGGACACTGTAACAATCAAAGTTGGTCAGTCTGTAACATTGGATGCACCTGCAAAGGCTGTAACAGAAGAGACACCAGTAACAGGTGAGACACCAACAGGTGAAACACCAGTGACCAATCCAACACCAGTAACAAAACCAGTACCAGTAGAATGGACTTCAGCAAACGAAGCCGTAGCAACTGTAGATGCTAACGGTGTGGTAACAGGTGTGAAGGAAGGTGAAACCACTGTAACGGCTGTAGGAGCTGAAACATGGGTTTACGAAATCAAGGTTGTAGGAGAAGGAGTAACGACAGCTCCAACACCATCAATTACAGGAACAGTGACAACAAGTGCAACACCATCAGTAACAGGAACAGTAACAGGTGCAACACCATCTGTAACAGTTACAACAACACCAGGCGGTGATGATAAGGATGTAACAGGAACACCTTCACCATCAGTAACAGTGACAGTAACAAGTGCAACACCATCTGTAACAGTTACAACAGCACCAACAGGAACAGTAACAAGTGCAACACCATCTGTAACAGTTACAACAACACCAGGTGCAACAGCAACAACAAAGCCAACAACAAAGCCAGTAACAAAGGCACCTACAAAGGCACCAACAAAGGCTCCAACAAAGGCACCTACAAAGGCTCCAGAAGTTAAGAGTGTTAAGTTAAACGCTACAAAGTTTACTTTAGCTAAGAAAGCAACCGTTCAGTTAAATGCAACCGTTACAATGAAGAGCAAGAGTGCTAAGGCACCTAAGGTGGTTTGGTCTTCATCTAAGGCTAGCGTAGCAACAGTTAAGAATGGTAAGGTAACAGCTAAGGCTGCTGGTAAGACAGTTATCTCTGCTAAGGCTGGTACAAAGACAGCTAAGTGTACAGTAACAGTATCTAGCAAGAAGTCAGTTAAGATTACATATGCAGGATTAAAGGGTGCTAAAAATGCAGCATTGAACCCACAGAAGTATGTATTCCAGGGACAGAAGCTTACATTCAAGGCTCCTACAAAGAAGGGATACGCATTCAAGGGATGGTATGTAAATGGAAAATTAGTTAAGAAGTCATACACAGTTTCTAAGAAAGCTACTAAGTTAACCGTAACTGCTAAGTGGACTAAGGTTACATCTGCAGCAACAAAGAACTTAAAGGCAACAGCTAAGAAGGGACAGATTAAGGTTTCTTACGCTAAGGTTAAGGGTGTTAAGGGATATGCTATTACTTACAAAGTAGGTAAGAAGAGCGAGACTGTATACACATCTAAGACATCTTACACAATCAAGAAACTTGCTAAGGGAACTTACAAAGTATCTGTTAAGACATACAAGTTGGATTCCTTAGGAAACAAGGTATTGAGCAAGAAGGCTGTTTCTAAGACTGTAAAGGTTAAATAATTCTATTATTTAGATTTTCGGAGGGTCATCACATAATAGTGGTGGCTCTCTTTTTTAGTTGACTTTATATCCCATAAATATTATCATATATAGAGTGAAATCAGAAATCAGAAAAGTAGAGGAAATCAGTATGAAAAAGATTATTTTAACGGGAGACAGACCCACAGGAAAACTTCATGTAGGACATTATGTAGGTTCCTTAAAAAGAAGGGTGGAATTGCAAAATTCCGGAGAATATGATGATATATACATTATGATAGCAGATGCTCAGGCACTGACAGACAATGCGGACAATCCAGAAAAGGTGCGCCAGAATATTATCGAAGTGGCGTTGGATTATTTGGCTTGTGGTTTGGAACCGGAAAAGTCTACACTGTTTATACAGTCTCAGATTCCTCAGTTGACAGAACTGGCCTTTTACTATATGAATCTGGTAACCGTGTCAAGACTTCAGAGAAATCCAACGGTAAAATCAGAAATCAAAATGAGAAATTTTGAGACAAGCATACCAGTAGGCTTCTTCTGCTATCCTATCAGTCAGGCGGCAGACATCACAGCCTTTCAGGCTACCGTTGTTCCTGTAGGGGAGGACCAGCTGCCAATGTTAGAGCAGACCAAGGAAATTGTGAGAAAGTTTAACTCAGTATATGGGGAAACTTTAGTGGAGCCAGAGATTCTTCTGCCGGACAATGAAGCTTGCCTTCGTCTTCCAGGAATTGATGGAAAGGCGAAAATGAGTAAGTCTTTAGGTAATTGTATTTACTTATCCGAAGAACCGGAAGAAATTCGCAAGAAGATTATGAGTATGTATACAGATCCGGAACATATTCGTGTGGAGGACCCGGGCAAACTAGAGGGAAATACCGTATTTACCTATTTGGATGCATTCTGCAAAGACGAGTACTTTGCTGAATTTCTTCCAGAATACGCTAATCTTCAGGAATTAAAGGACCACTATACCAGAGGCGGTTTAGGGGATGTAAAGGTAAAGAAATTCCTAAACAATGTAATTCAGACAGAATTGGAGCCAATTAGAAAACGGAGACAGGAATACCAGAAAAATATAGATTATGTCTATGAAATTCTAAAGAAGGGCAGTGAGAAAGCAGAGCAGGTAGCCGCCCAGACCCTTAACGATGTGAAAAACAGCATGAAAATCAATTATTTCCAGGACCCAGAGCTGATTGCAGAACAGAAAAAGAAATACCAGTAACAAAATTCGTAAATCCATAGAAATCACATAAGGTTTAGCATAAAAAATAAAAATCCCTCATACATTTAAAGTGAAAATAAGGAGTTTTAATTATGAGGGATTTATGAAGGGCTATATCGAAGAACGTGTTGTGGATGTTGCCAGATATATCATCGAAGAAAATGCTACTGTCAGACAGGCTGCAAAGCAGTTTGGTATCAGTAAAAGCACAGTGCATAAGGATTTGACAGCAGCAGACAGGTTGATTAAAGTCAATCCTGCACTGGCAAAGGATGTTCGAAAGATTCTTGATGTGAACAAGTCAGAACGTCATATCCGTGGTGGATTAGCTACGAAAAAAAAGTATTTACATAGCTAATCTTTCAAAGAGTAGACAAGGTGTGGTGGTAACAGTTTAGCCTATGGCTGAGCTGTTACTTGTGGTGGATAAGGGTAACAGTTTAGCCTATGGCTGAACCGTTACGGGTATGCCCAAGTGCCCATAAACAGATACAAGACAAAAGGAAAAAAGAACAGATACGGAGGATGTATGATAAATCCAGCAGAACTTATGAAGGTTATGGGGGCAAAAAAGAAATTTGAGAGAAATCATCCCAAAGTTTTTGCCTGCCTCACAAAAATGTTTTCCGGTGGATTAAGCGAAGGTACCATCGTTGAACTTACAGTACAGAAACCGGATGGAGAAAAACTCACAACAAATCTTAGGGTTTTGAAAGAGGATTTGGAGTTATTAGAGGACTTAAAAAAAACGAGTAAATAACTTGCTAAGAGGGGAAAATGCGTAAGGGAAAACAAGGGTTAGATTCTTTTAGAGAGAATCTAACCCTTGTTTTGCTTTTTTTAAATAATCTTATATGATAGGAAAAAATATGGATATACTAATAAAAACCATGCAACACAATGTTATATTGTGTTGCATGG
>CACXGE010000100.1 GCA_902767135.1 uncultured Lachnospiraceae bacterium
AACAAGGGAGATGAAGGATGGGATTATCCCTTCCGAAATCCAACTTAATTTTTTTTAAAAAGTGTCTTGACAAATGGGTTCACTTTACACTATTCTTTCATAATTTTGACACATTCTTTATCATAATACTTTTTCTTTTATGCACTTTCACTAGTATAATCCACGGTACCCGGTTCTCTGGCTCTCCCATCTTCTCCTTGCATTTCTTGTCCGGCTCTATTATACTGTGACATGAAAAATACGAAAGGTGCGAAAAGGATGATTCAAGCAGATTACCATTTACACAGCTGTCACTCCGGAGACAGCACTACCCCCATGGAAGAATCCATAAAGGCCGGCGTAGCAGCAGGGCTCACCGTCATGTGTTTTACAGAACATATGGATTACGACTTTGACCCTGACTGTCCGGATAATTTTATTTTAAATGCCAAAGCTTACCATCAGGATTTTCTTCATTGGAAAGAAAAATATCAAGGACAGTTAGCGCTGCATTTTGGCGTGGAACTGGGATTGCAACCTCATATTGCTGACAAAAATAATAGTTTCGTAGAAAGTTTTCCCTTTGAGTTTGTCATTGGTTCCTCCCACATCATTGACGGAATGGATCCATATTATCCAAAATTTCAGGAAGGAAAAACATACGATGAATGTTTAAGGAAATACTTTGATTCTATCATAAACAACATAAAAACCTTTGATAACTTTGATGTGTATGGACATATGGACTACATTGTAAGATATTTAAACCATCGTCCAGCGAACTATGATTTTAAGGATTATCAGGACTACATTGACACCATTTTAAAAATGCTGATTGAATCCGGAAAAGGGATTGAAGTCAACACTGGGGGCTTCAAAGCAGGCCTTGTCCATCCCAACCCCCATGAGAGCATTTTAAAACGCTACCGGGAGCTTGGAGGGGAAATTCTCACCATAGGCTCTGACGCCCACACTCCGGAATATGTAGCCTATGGGTTCAACAAAATTCCTTCCATATTAAGTGAGGCAGGGTTTTCTTATTACACAGTTTTCAAAGAACGAAAACCGGTATTTCTACCCCTGTAAACCGGTATTTCTTCCTCTTGAGTAAACAGCACACGAACAGATTGTGGTATGGTCATTTTGTTTTAAACTGGCATTTTACACTGTGCCAGTTTTTCTTTATACTCTGATATACTTGCAGTGTTCCTACGCTTCCAGGTTTGTGGAAGGTACACTGACTACACGAAACATCACAAAAGGAGAAAAAAAAATGAAACAGAACCCCAAAAACAGTCTTACCACCAAAGACTTATGCTTCATCGCACTTTTTATGGCACTGGTTTGCGTGTCTACCTTATTTTTTAAGATTCCCATTCCGTTAGGATACGCCCATCTGGGAAATGGATTCATATTCCTGGCTTCCGTATTCTTAGGAAATCCCGGTGGATTATTATGTGCCGGCGTAGGCTCAGCCCTTGCCGATTTCTTTGGAGGATACCAGATATGGATTCTTCCCACACTCATCATTAAAAGTATTATGGGATTTGCAGTGTCAGCCATTGCCCGCCCCAAAAAATCCCCTGATGCCACCCTGGAAAAGACAGGAAAATCAACGATTGTCTTTTCCCTCCGCACCTATATAGCCTTACTTGCAGGAACCATAATCATGGTTACAGGTTACGTAATTGCAGGCGCACTGATACAGGGAAATTTTGCCGCAGGCCTCGCACAGATTCCAGGACTTGTAGGAGAAGACCTGGTAGGAATTTTGCTTTTCCTTTTACTGGGAGCAGCCTTGGAAAAATCCGGTATCCGTAAAATGTTTACAGTACACAGATAACTGCGTACTGTAACATTTCAGCCCATTTAAGTGAGCCAGGGTACCCAGTACCCTGGCTCATTCTAAAATTCTTCAAACTCTTCCAAAAATTTTTTAAATTCCCTTTTGGCGTCTTCAATCTTTGCCTGGTCATAGGTATCCAAGGCTCTTTCGTAATGGTGAAGGGCACGCTCGATATAATTACGTCTTTCTCCAATATTTTCCTCGTACAGACGCTCTCCCTGCAGTAATAACAGCTTGTTTTCCTCACGTTCTCTTGGATGAATCTTTAGATAGGACAGAGTTTCAAAACGCTCCTTTATCTCTTCCTCTGTCATATTCACATCATTATTGTTGATAAAGAGCTGCTTTGTCACCACTTCCGTAGAATTTACTTTTACTTCCACTTCCAAAATAGAATTAATATCGTAAGTATAGGTAACATTGACAGATTCTTCCCCGGCTTTTGCCTTGGGAACCTCAATCATCAGTTCACCCAGGGAGAGATTGTTTGCTGCAAAACGGCTCTCTCCCTGAAGTACATTGACACGAATTTTGTCCTGATTGTCCTTTACTGTGTAAAGTGTTTCTGTCCTGGATGCTGGAATCACTGTATTTCTGTCAATAATGGGACAGAACACACCATATTCCACCTGGTCATTTTCCCATTCTCTCACCACTTCCGTTCCCAAGGTAAAAGGACATACATCTGTCAAAATAACTTCTTTGATGGCTGCATTTCTCTCCTTCATGGCTCCCTGAATTGCTGCACCTAAAGCCACTGCTTCATCCGGATTGATATTGGTATATGGCATTTTGTGGAATAACTTACCCACAAATTTATGAATCATTGGACTCTTGGTAGACCCACCTACCAACACCACCTTGTCAATTTCTGAAAGTCTGATGTGAGCATCACTTAAACTTCTCTTTACCGGTTGCTTTAGTTTCTCTAATAATTCTTCACAGGACTTTTCATACTTTTTATCATCTAAGATGTACTCATACATCTCGTCTCCTATTTTGCACTGCATGGTATGAGAACTGTGATTTCCCAAGGAAATCTTACATAATTCTGCCTGCTTGTGTACATGACGTCTGGTCTTCTCATCTAAAGCATCCCTGTCTATTTTAGGGAAGTTGTCGTAAAATAAATCTTCTATGACAGTAGTAAAATCTTCTCCACCTAAATAATTGTCTCCTGCCACTGCACGGACTTCCAGAATATTTTCGAATAATTCCAAAATAGATACATCAAAAGTTCCACCACCTAAATCAAATACCAAAAACTTTGTTTCCGGCGCATCCTGATACAATCCATAGGCGATGGCCGCTGCTGTAGGCTCACTGATAATTCTCTCCACCTTAAGTCCCGCCAACTCACCTGCTCTTTTGGTGGCACGACGTCTGGAGTCATTAAAATAGGCTGGTACGGAAATCACTGCTTCTGTCACTTCTTCTCCCAAATAGCTTTCCGCATCCTCTTTTAAGGCACGAAGCACCAAAGATGACAATTCTTCCGGGCGATACTTTTTTCCAGAAAGCCGGTATTCCTTATTGCTTCCCATATCTCTTTTAAACACCGATGCACAACTATCCGGATACAGCAAACCTCTCTCTTTTGCTGTCTCCCCCACATACACCTGTCCCTCTTCATCAATGCTTACCACAGACGGTGTAAGATTTTTTCCAAGTCTATTGGGAATAATCTCTGGACCATTTTCTTTAAAACATGCCACCAGACTATTGGTGGTACCTAAATCAATACCAATAATCATTTTTCTTCCTCATTTCTTTCTGTCTGTAACTTCATTTCCAAATCTTGTATTGCAAATCTTGACTCCCAATGATTTCCCTGAACCTCTATCACCTTTTGAAAAAGCTCCAACGCCTTCTCGTAATCTCCCATAATTTCATAACAACGGGCACGATATAAATAAGACTCAAAACAGCAGGCAGCATGACAATTAAAACATTTTGATGTCTTTAACATTTCTTCAAAATAAGAAATTGCCACTTCTATATTGCCGGATGCAGCTTCTTCCCAGCCTTTTAATCCTAATTTGTATGGAACTTTGCCATTGTTATATAAAAACTCTTCTTCACTGCACCCTTTTTCCTCCAGATATTCCTCCTGGAATCGGATTGCCTTTTCTGCCTGTTCTCTTGCCTCTTTTTCCTTTCCACTTAAGATGCACGCTGTTGCAATGTCAACATAATGTTCATACATTTCATCCCTGTCTGTTTCCAGTTCTGCCGCCTTTGTATACAACGGAATCGCCTCTTCGTATCTTCGCACACGGAACAATTTCCAAACGGCCCAGGAAACATAAAAAGCTGCTTCATCGTCATAATACTTTTTGGATTTTTCATAATACTCCTCTAACTCAGGGCGATAGCCATTCTTCAAGGATGCATGGGCGATATTTTCCAAGATATTGTCATTCTCTGTACATTTTTGGTATGCTTCAATGGCTTCCTTAGT
This sequence comes from uncultured Lachnospiraceae bacterium, assembly GCA_902767135.1. Classification (GTDB taxonomy): domain Bacteria; phylum Bacillota; class Clostridia; order Lachnospirales; family Lachnospiraceae; genus RUG11237. Next base: position 4,287 of record CACXGE010000100.1, read on the forward strand.
CTTACCCATTGCCTCATATATTTCCCCCATCTCCTCATAAAACGAGTCTGTATTGCCAGGATATCTGCTTAATCCCTCCTGGCATAATTCCATTGCCACATCATATTTTCTTCTGCGGCGAAAAAAACCAATGCAGGCTTCATAATATCCAATTCTTTTTTCTTCATCAATGGTATCTATGACTTCTACTACTTTGTTATAATATTCTTCCGCTTTGTCATATTCATTATTCAGCGTATAAACTCTTGCTAACTGATTGCGAAGATAAATGCTTTCCGGATCCATCTGTAAGGCCCTCTTTAAATCTTCGATAGCTTCCTCATAGTACCTATTTCTCTTATACCAATCTGCACGTACCAGCAAATGATATGGAGTTGCCTCATCTTCAATTTCCCTACTAATATATGTAATCGCCTTTTCAAAATCCTTCACATGACAATGTTCTTCATATTCTTCCAGCCAGTACTCTCCAAGTTTTTCACAGGCGTCAGAATAAACACTAGCCATCTTTAAAGTCTCTTCAAATAATTCTCTTGCCTTTTTCCTGTTTCCCAGCTCCTCATAACAAAGTCCCCTCTCATAATAATACCCTGGTACATTTTTGTAAACCTCTGAAAGCTTTTCATAGAGCTTTAAAGCCCCCCTGGGATCTCCTGTTTTATACTTACACCAGGCACAGCTATAGACAGCTCCAAAATGCGTTTCATTTTGTTCTAAAACTTCCTCATAGCACTCCATGGCCTCCCCATATCGTTCCAGTCGCTGCAATAGTACTCCCTTTTCGAAGATTACCTCATCTAACTCATAATACTTAAGGGCAGCTTCCTGATTCTCTTTTAACTCTCTGTAAAGGTTTTTTACACGCTCCAAGTTCTCTTCTATTTCTTCCGATGCATCCTTCAGACGCCTCAATGCTTTGATTTCTATCAAAAGTAAATCACAGGAGAACTCCACTTCATTTTCTCTGGCCTGGCGAATAATACTCATTGCATCTTCTGCCTGATTACTTTGAAGGAAAATATCCGCTGCATAAAAATACATCTGCTCTACTTTAGGATAAATTTCCTTTGCCCGGTAAAAATCATCGATAACCTGTTGTCCCTTGTCTAGGTAATAACAACTTTTCTGTCTTAAAACATAGGCCGGAAAATATCCATCATCTGCTTCCAGAATCGTATCACACACATCCACTGCCTTCTCATACTGCTGTGAATTTGTAAGTAACTGTGCCAAATCTCGATTAAATTCCTTCCACTCATGGAATTCATTTAACTCTTTCATCTTTTTTACTGCTTCTCTGGCTACCGCTTCTGCCTGTTCCTGCTGCTGCATACCCAGTTCACAGGAGAGGAGTCCCTGGTATAATTTTGAATACTCATATGCAGTTGTTTCCTGCTTTACTTTTCCTTCCTCCAGCATTTTCAGACACTTAAGATAATCTGCTTTTGCCTCTTTATATTCTTCCAGTCCTCGTTTGGAGATTCCAAGATTATAATGATACGCATAAGACTCTTCTGTCGTTTTAGGTTCTGCCATCAATGCCGCCTTTTTGGCACCTGCATAATCTTTGATTTTTGCCGAACTTAGACAAAGTTTTTGAATTTCTTCAAAGCTTAAGGATTCCTCTTTTGCCTTTTCCCACAATAGATACACAATTCTACTGCAACAATTCCGGTACATATTTGCCGCATACTCATCGTTATTCACAGCACCGAAATTTTCCTCTAAACATTCCAACGCCGCAAAATAATCTTCCTGTTCCATATAATATCTGGCAAGATTTATCCCAATGGGTGCATAATCCTTTTCCTTATCCCAAATATTTTTCCAGATGCCAAAAGCCTTATCTTTTTCCCCTATCTGCTCATAATACTCTCCAACGTAATGGGCAATGTAATAATTATGTTTTGCCTCATCTTCTAATCTGCCCACCAGTTCCTTTGCTGCATCCTGCTGTCCCATGCGCAAAGCAAGCCGAAGTCCTTCTACCAGCCCATAGGGATGATAGATACCCGACTGAGTAAGCCAGACAATCAATTCCTGACATTCTTCTTCGTCTCCTTCTTCCACCATTCCACGAAGTTTAAAATACGTTCCAATAAATTCATCCTCGTTGTTTATTTCCTGGATATCCCTTAGATATTCAAAGCCTTCATAATACAAAAATTCCTCATGTTCCAAACGGTCTAATACAAACTGGATATAATCCCCCGGAAACACCTCCAGTAAATCCCCAATATCCTGTCGAATCTGAAACACTTCATCACATAGCAGCCAGATTTTGTGGGGCAAATTGCTGTGGTTCATAAAATATGCCAACAATTTTTCTCTGACTTCATAAAAAGTATCTAGCCCTTCACATAATGGATGTTTAAAACGCTCCCTCCATACCTTTTCATCCCGACGAAGATATAGATTATTGTATATCTCATCAAATTCATCTATCCAGTAGTCTACCTCTGTCTTTTCTACAGTATCCTCTTCTTCCCTTTTGTCACTGCTTCTTGCAAAAGAAATAGCTGCCTCATATGCTTCTCGCAGGCGCTGAAATCCAGTAGGATTATCCTCCGGGTTGGTCTCTTTTAATAAACTTCTGTAAGCTGCTAAAATTTTTTTCTCATCTTTCGTCTCTTCTGTATTTAGTATCCGAAATATTTCCTTCCTATCCATATTATTTTATTCTCCTCAAATCTTATATACTTTCACAAATCTGTTTCGTGGTTCTGAACAGCTACGTGAAAAGTAAGAATTATACCAGATTTTCCAGTACCTCAAAATAATTCTCAAAAGTTTTTCTACAGCACAGTGGGTCAAGAATTTCAATTCCTTCTGCCCTTAATCCCAATAAACTAAATGCCATTGCCACTCTATGATCATCGTAGGTTTCTATCTTTGCCGGTTGCACCTGCCCGGGATAAATATAGATATCATCTCCCTCTTCCCGACAGTCAATACCACATTTGGAAAGTTCTGTCACAATCGCTGCCATACGATTGCATTCTTGTCCTCTGATATGACCTATATTCCGAATTACCGTTGGAGTATTTGCAAAGGGAGCCAAGGCTGCTAAAGTTAATGCCTGGTCAGAAAAATCATTCATATCCACATCTACTCCCTGTAATTTCTCCATCTTTGGCCCCTGTATGATGATACCATCTGCTTCCTCTGTTTTCTCACAGCCCATCTGCACCAGCAAATCAAGGAATTTCATATCTCCCTGCATAGAATTGGCATGAACATTTTTCACCTTGACCCTGCCCTGTGTCAAAGCTGCCATTCCATAAAAATAACAAGCTGCCGATACATCCGGTTCAATGTAGTAGTCCCCAATATGTAATTCCTGATTTCCTTTTACTTCATAGATTTCCCCATCAAAGCTTACTTCCACCCCAAAACCTTTCAACATATTTTCTGTAATATGTATGTAAGAGCCTGTCTTTTTCTCACTGGTAATTTGAATCTTAATTCCGCTCTTCGTCACAGGGGTTACCATAAGCATGGCACTTAAAAACTGGGTACTCTTACTGATATCCATCTGGATATCCTTACAGTTTCCACCATTTCCTTTTACTTTTACCGGCAAATGTTCCTTTTCATTTAAATAAGTAAACTCTGCCCCCATACTGCTTAGCACCCTAAACAGTTCTGCCATAGGACGTTTTTCCATTTGTTTCGAACACTCAATGGTATACTCTCCATCCGACAAAGCCAGCATGGCTGTGATAAATCTTGCTGCTGTCCCGGCACTTCCCACATAAATGGCAGCCGTCTTCTTTGGAATATTTCCACCTGTGCCCTGAATTCTTACTTTTTTTTCTTCCTCGTTGATATCCAGCTCAAAGCCCAAATCCACCAGACACTGTAAAAAATGTCTGGAATCGTCGCTAAATAAAACTCCTCTAAGGATAGCGCTTTCCTTAGATAAGGCCGCCAACAATAAGGCTCTGTTGGTCATACTTTTGGAACCTGGCACTACCACCGTACCTGTGATTGGTTTGTCTATCGTTTTTACAGAATATGCTTCCATTTTTGTTTCCTTTCCATTGCCTGTGGACTCCCCACGGTCTAATTCAAAAAAATCCCCAGCCAATGCTGAGGATTCCTAGTAGCGAGAAAGGGATTCGAACCCTTGACCCCACGGGTATGAACCGTGTGCTCTAGCCAACTGAGCCATCTCGCCATATTCAATTATTCAAAGAAAAAGTGGGACCTACAGGGCTCGAACCTGTGACCCTCTGCTTGTAAGGCAGATGCTCTCCCAGCTGAGCTAAGATCCCATGTCACTTTTCTTTGTTTGCCATCTCTCGACTGCTTGATTATAATACCATAGGGTTTTTGTAATGTCAACAACTTTTTTCTAAAAAATTCAAAAAAGTTCAAAATTTTAAAAAAATATATAAAATTCATACAATTTTGCAGGTGGAATCAGGAAATTGGATTCCCTGGTTCCACACCACAAAGTTTTTTCTACTTAGATCTACTTAGAATTAGAAAGGAAATATTCACAAGGGGTCGCATCCCCTTAATTAATATACATCCTTGCCTCATAAGGGCGAAGCATAGTTACATCCTTGATTTCCTTATAATTTCCTAATAATAATTTCATATCCTCGATTTCCTCTGATAACGGCATTTCCACAGTCTCTCCATAGAAATTACAAATGACTACCAGCTTTTGTTCTGCATTCTGTCTTTCATAAGCAAAGATATTTTCGTCATCTTCTAGAAGTAATCGAAACTTTCCATCCACAAACACCGGATATTCTTTTCTCAACTGTACCAACTTTCTGTAGCATGAGAAAATGGAATCCGGGTCATTTACCTGACTCTTAGCATTGATTTCTTTATAATTTGGATTTACCTTAATCCATGGAGTTCCTGTAGTAAATCCGGCATTCTCTGTATCATCCCACTGCATTGGTGTACGTCCGTTATCACGTCCCTTTGCATGGATGGAATTCATGATTTCTTCTTTTGTATATCCCTGTTCTGATCTTTCCTGATACATATTCAAGGTCTCAATATCCCGATAATCTTCGATTTCATAGGCTGCATTGGTCATTCCCAACTCTTCCCCCTGATAAATATATGGAGTCCCCTGCATTCCATGTAACAAAATCGCAAGCATTTTTGCAGATTCCACTCTGTATTCTTTATCATTTCCCCAACGGGATACGATACGTGGCAAATCATGATTGTTCCAAAACAGACTGTTCCATCCACAATTATAAATTTCTGTCTGCCAACGTGTCAGCACCTGTTTTAATTTCAAGAACGGAAGTGGTGCCAAATCCCACTTTTCTTTTCCTTCCTGCTGGTCCAATCCAATGTGCTCAAACTGGAATACCATAGAAAACTCGCTTCCATCTGGATTACTGTAGAGTTTTGCCAATTCATGGGTTGCGCCCCAGGCTTCTCCCACAGTAATCAAATCTCCTTTTTGGAAGGTTTCTCTACTCATTTCCTGAATATATTTGTGAAGATTCGGACCATTCTGTGTGATTTTTTTATCCGGCTCTTTTGCAATCTGGTCAATGACATCTAAGCGGAATCCACCCACGCCCTTGTCCATCCACCACAATATCATATCGTAGATTTCTCTTCGAACCTTTGGGTTATCCCAGTTTAAGTCCGGCTGTTTTACAGAAAATTGATGGAAATAATATTGCTTTAGTTCTGGGACCCATTCCCACGTAGAACCACCAAAAACTCCCTTCATATCATTTGGCGGTACCCCTTCTTTTCCATCTCTCCAGACATAATAATCATGATAGGGATTGTCCTTACTCTTTTTTGCCTCCAAAAACCAACGATGTTCATCGGAGGAATGATTCAAAACCAAATCCATAATAATGCGAATATTATACTTTTTTGCCTCTGCTATCAAAGCCTCCATATCATCTAAACAGCCAAACATGGGCTCAATATCCTGATAATCAGCGATATCATAACCATTGTCATCCTGTGGTGATTTATACACTGGCGAAAGCCAGATGGCATCAATGCCCAACTCACCAAGATATCCCATTCTTTGAATGATACCCTTTAAATCTCCAATTCCATCTCCATTACTATCCTGAAAACTTCTAGGATAAATCTGATAAACCACTGCGTCTTTCCACCATTTTTTTATCATAAAAACCTCCTAAAAACAAAATACTTCTTATATTATTCGTTACTGTCCAGAACCCACGGAACAGATACGTAAATCGGGCAATGCTTACGCATGCAAAAGTGCCCGATTTTTACACAATCTACATTTTCTTACGGTGTCAGCAGTAAATGCTGACACCTGTACTGAATAGATTCATTATTTCATAAAAATTACCCCAATTTGATTACAATCAATTCATCTTCCTTTTCCAAAGTAATGTTATTCTGTGCCGTGGAATAAACCTGTCCTTCTTCCTTGGCAGATAACACCACGCTATCCAGTCCATCTTGTTCCTGGTCTGTACGGGGGAACAGATAGGTGGTATGATTTTTCATACATCCAATTGGCAAATAAGTTTGGTTGGTTGCCTCATAAACCCAGAGAACCAATTCACGTTTTGATGCGAAGGTGAGATTGCAAGGTAGATCCTGAAAGAAAGTTGCCACATTGACACATAACAAATCCCCTTCATTCTGCATTTCCTGGTCTATATTTCTGGAAGTTGGGTCTCCCTCTGACGTGATAATATCTTTCATTACATCATAGCGAAGTGGATTCTTACCTAACTGGGCGTACAAATGCCCCAGAAAATCGTCACTTACAATCACCTGGTCCTTATTTTTCTTTTCAATAATGTCCTTGTTCTGGGAATCCAAAATTTCCACCACAACATCCAAATCATCTCGTTTTTCTACTACCCTCTTTAGGCTATTCCAGAATAATAACGGTTTTTCATCTAAATGAGGGCCAGAAACCTGGTCATCAGATAAGAGCAAAATAGAATCTGTCTTTGTGTTTATCAAATCCCCTAATTCGTCTGCAAGATGAAAGATATCTTTTATAATGATCGGAGAGCAGCTTTTGGACTGTAAAATCTCTTCATATCTTGGATTTTCATAATATGCCTTTAATACTTCCTCCCCTTCTGCGGTGTCTGCCAAAGTTACATGAAGCTTATGATTCCCATACTCTTTTCTAAAACAACTTAAGCTTTCCAGTATATAACTTAATTTATGATTGACTCCTATCATCAGTATCTCAGAATTTTCAAAAACAATCCGTGGAATAAATTTTTCCTGCGGCAAAGCTTTCTGCAAAACAAACTCCTTTGCGCTCTTTCTGTAAAGTTCTTCTTCATTTTCCGCCACGTAAACTCTTTTCTTTCCCTGGTCAAACAGTGGAAGAACGGAACGCTTTGTCTTTAATTCTGTTAAAAGGTCTGTATTTGGCTTATCTTCAATGTAAATCTCTACACCCTCAAAGCTGAATAGCTGCTGCATTACATCGTTAATAGATGGCATGATTGCTGTCACCGCCAATAACTTTCCAACAATTTCATTGTAGTTGACCGGAACGGAAATCTGTTTATTTTTCTCCATGTGATAACCCTGAACCATCTGTTCCATATTGGGACTATTGGATTCCACTACAATATTTGCCTTACTCTTTGTTGGCAGTTGGGAAAAATACCAGGTGATAAACATAAATAATTTACTTACCTGGAAACTTTGACTGTCTAAGGAGGCTTTTCCTTTTTCCTCTTCGTATTCCGGCTCCATAATAAGAACTGTCCGGGCATCCTTTAAATTAATGTTATCTAAATCCAGCTTTGACATAGGACTCCCATCTCTGACTATAATATTTTTAAATTTCTTCTTCACATGATTTTGATTGTACATCATGTCAATTTCATTCTTAACTTCATCCTTATCTTTATGTGAAAGGATTGTTATGTAGGTGTTTTCCACATCATCAAAACAGTAATCGTAAATAATAGCTGGAACTTTTTTATTGTAATTTAAAATCACAATATGATTATTTAATTTCGTGCGGCTTCTACTATTGGCCGACTTTTCTAAAAATCCGCTAATCACACTGGTAATGTAACCTACCGTACCACCAGTTAAGGAAATCATTCCCAAAAGCACTACCAAGGTTGTGATAAACAAAGAAATTGGATAATCACTGTACACATATCTGCCACTGGGATTAATCATCAAAGTAAAGGCAAAGCGAACAATTTCCGGGAATGTTCTGTCCTGATTTTCCGGCAGGAATAACAGCATGACAGACGATAACAGGATAAACGCAATATTTACCAGTATAATCAGTAGGAAAATATGAGTGCTTGGATTGTTTTCCTTAAAGATATACCATTTGTTCTTTAATTTCTTTTTCATAAGTTTTTCCTCTCTATTGTATTTCTCCATTATTATATCGTAAAAAATTTTTATTTCTTGATACTTTCTTGTACCAGGGAACCTATTTGACACATACAGGAAAAAATTTGATAACGCAAAAAAGAAGCAATGTTATGGTTCATACTGCAGTTTTACCTCATATCCTAAGCTCTTTAGCAATTCCATATCTGTCTCTACGGTAATTCCAGCGGTAGTGAGCATATCTCCTGAAATTGCCGCATTGGCACCACTCTTGAAACATTTTTCTCCCTTGTCTCCCACCAGACCTCTGCCACCTGCCAACCGTATCATGCCGTCTGGTACCAGGAAACGAAATACTGCCACAATGCGGCACAGTTCTTCATTCGTCAAGATAGGATTTTGCTCATAGGGAGTTCCAGGTATCGGGTTTAGCAAATTCACAGGTATGGACTTTACACCCAATTCCCTTGCGGTGATTACCATATCAATTCTGTCTTCCATGGTCTCTCCTAATCCCATAATACCCCCGGAGCAGATGGAAAGACCTGCTCTTTTGGCTGCCTTCAAAGTTTCAATCTTCTCCTGATAGCTATGGGTGGTACACACTTCTTTGAAATAGCGCTCTGAACTTTCTAAATTACAATGCACTCTGGATGCCCCTGCTTCTTTGATTTTTCGAAACTGTTCTTCGTTAAGCAACCCAAATGATACGCACACCCGAATACCTGTCTCTTTTTTTATAGCACGAATGCTTTCACAGACCTGAGCCACCTCTTCATCCGACAGACGTTTTCCAGAAGTCACAATAGAATATCGAAGGACACCTCTGTCATCGTTGTGTTTTGCCTGTCTTAGTATTTCCTCTGTATCCAGCAGTCCATAACTTTCTGAAAGATTGGTATGATAATGGGCAGACTGGGCACAATACTTACAGTCCTCAGAGCATTTACCGCATTTCCCATTGATAATGGTACACATATCAAAAGCTTCACCGCACATCTTCTGACGGATTTCATCAGCGGCGGCGGCAAGTTCCTCTAAAGGTGCCTTGGAAAGCTCGATTGCCTCCTCTCTGGTGATTTCTTTGCCAGATAGCACCTTCTCTTTTAATTCATCTACTTTGGTCATTTTTTCCTTCCTTCCCTTTTTCTTATCGATTGTATAAAATCATTGCTCTGGTGGTTATTATGTTGTTTGGTATATATTTTTGTTGTCATAATTTTCCGCCTGAAATTTTCGGATAATGTAACACTTCAGCACAGGTCTTAGCATTTACCGCTGAAACCGTGGAAAATGTCAATTTTACAAAAATAGAGCAATTTTGCATTTGTCGGCATTGCCACATTTACGTATCTGTTCCGTAACTCTGAACAGATATGTATAAACAATATGTAAGTATATTAGTGTAACAAGTATTACTTTATCTGAACCCCTCTTGATTGTCAACTCTTTTTCACATTCAAGTTAACATTCAAAAACAGTTCAGTTGATTGGCTGAACTGTTATATCCAGCCTCTTTATAAAAAACAACCGTATCTGTTCAGTGATTCTGGATAGATACGGAATATAACCTCTTAGTATAATATCAAACATGGAAAACAGTAAAAAAAAGAACCAGATGGCGTGATTTTCACAACGAAAGTGAATTTGTGAAGACCAGAAAACCGAAAAATAAGGAAATAGTAATGGTGATGTGAATTTTTATTGTGAAAATCATACGTTCTGGTTCTAATAAGAAAAATATCGAAAAAAGTAGATTATAATGTCTCAGTGGAATGTCTCACGATTCTAAAATCATTTCGTATAATTCCATGCAGAATAGGGAAGCACATCCGGACTAGAATAATATTTATGATGAACAGTAACAACAAGGTTCGAGCAGTCACAATGATTGTCGTATTTTGGAATACGTATATCAAATATTTTCGGCAAAGAAAGTGGGGGATTTTATAAAGGGAGGACCTGAAAACATTAGAAATAAAAGATTAGAGATCTCAAGAGGTTATTTACAGAGAAAAGGATAATGTTTTGTTTGGATGTGGTAAGTAAAAGATGTTAGATTGATGGGAAAACATGAAAAGATAAATATTTGAGAAAGGGTTTTTAAGGATGAGAAAAAAATTTGTAGTAACACTAATGTCGATTTGTTTATTGTCGAATTTGTTACAGAACTATGCATATGGCAAAAGTAATGTAGAAAATGTGAAGTATGAAGTGAGTGCTTCAGAGCCAAGGGAGGTAAGTGCCTCAGAACCAAGGGAAGTAAGTGCCTCAGAACCAAGGGAAGTAAGCGCCTCAGAACCAAGGGAAGTAAGTGTCTCAGAACCAAGGGAAGTAAGTGTCTCAGAACCAAGGGAAGTAAGCGCCTCAGAACCAAGGGAAGTAAGCGCCTCAGAACCAGAAAATAAGACCAAAACAAATGTTGAATTAAGTGAAAAGGAAGTAACACAATGTAAAGATACAATGTCAAAGTGTGTGTTGTCTACAATTGATGATATGAAAGCAGATGCCTTAAAGGATTACAAAAATTACTATGATAAAAGCGCAGATGCTAAGTTGACTTCGAATTATTTACTATTGTGTTATAACTTCAAACAGACAGACTTAAATGTATATTACAAAACAGAATATGGGGTTAATATATCAGGTTCTTGTGCAATGGTGGCAAGTACAAGTGTTGCAGAATATTATACAAGGAAGGGATTTGCCAAAACATTAAATTACTCAAAGTATAAACAAATATTTAGTTCTTTTGTATCATTGGGCATAGGAAGTGGTGTATATGACAGAAAGAAAACATACTGCGGAAGGTTATATGATGTTGTGAATAAATATTATTGTTCATATGATTACTGGGGGTATGGAAAAAATACTACAACAAATATAGAGAATGAGATTTCAAAATATAATAAAAATAAGAAACCAGTTGTAGGTCATTTCCGTGCACCTAGTGGGGATGGTCACTCAATGGTAATATTGGGATATTATGATGTTACTGTGAAATATAAGAAAAAGAAAAGTGATTCTAAGTATAAGACAAATAAGATTCGATATTACGCGGTTAATGATGGATGGGAAAATTGTAAATCGGGTGACAAAAGGGTTTCTTATATTAGAAGTTCATATTTAACATCTGGAATTACAATTTTTAAATAGGAGGGGAAAAATTTGAAAAAAAAATATATAGTTCTTGGAAGTATTGTAATATTTTTGGGATGTTTTGTCATGGGATGCTTTGTTTTCAAGTATTGTCTCGCTGGCACAAAAATTGAACTGGATTCCTGGTGTAATCCATATGCAAGAAATCTGGTATGTAAGGCAAAGGTGATAGGGGACGTACATACAAGTTACTATGATTGTGAGGCCGCCTTTGTATCAGAAACACCAATAGAAAAGATTGCGTCCACAAATAAGGAAGCATATGTGGGAGATATAGTATATTATGATGTATGTCTGGAGTATCCAGGAAAGTTGTTTTTTTGCGATAATAATTATTATGTATTGTATGAGGATGATGGAATATACAGGGTGAGAAG
>CACXGE010000101.1 GCA_902767135.1 uncultured Lachnospiraceae bacterium
ATATAATAATAATGAGGGGGAGTAGTAAATTTACTTGGGGGAATAAATTTACTATATAAAAAAGGTATAATATCGAGATTTCAAATTTCTTTTCCGTCCTGAAATTTGTCCTCTCTTGTACAGCAAAGTAAATATAACATCTTTTTTACTTTGTGTCAATACTTTTTTAAAATATTTTTATTATTTGTAATATTTTTGTAATATATTATTTTACACTTGCCACCATTTTTCCATCCTGCATATCCATATAGATTACATCACCGGCACTTAGGTTTCCACCTAAGATGCATTTTGCGGCCTCCGTCTCCACATGCTTTTGCAAAAATCTCTTCAATGGTCTGGCTCCATACATTGGTTCATAGCCTTCATTGATAATATAATCTCTGGCTGCCGGTGACAGCTCAATAGAGATTTCCTTATCCTCCAGACGTTTGTTTACCTCTGCAAGCAATAGCTGGATAATGCCTCCAATGTTTCCTTTTGTCAACGGCTTAAACATAATGGTTTCATCTAACCGGTTCAAAAATTCCGGTCGGAAATGATTTCTAAGGTCTGCCATCACAAGACTTTCTGCATTTTCATTGATTTCTCCATCTTCCGTGATTCCATCCAAAATATACTGGGAACCAATATTTGAAGTCATAATAAGAATGGTATTCTTAAAGTCTACCGTCCGTCCTTGGGAATCTGTAATTCTACCATCATCTAACACTTGAAGCAGGATATTAAATACATCCGGATGGGCCTTTTCCACTTCATCAAACAATACCACGGAATAGGGTTTTCTTCTCACCGTCTCTGTAAGCTGTCCACCTTCCTCATAGCCCACATATCCTGGAGGCGCTCCTACCAATCGTGACACAGAATGCTTCTCCATATACTCACTCATATCGATACGAACCATATTGTTTTCATCATCAAACAGGCTTTCTGCCAGGGCTTTGGCAAGCTCTGTTTTACCTACACCGGTAGGTCCTAAGAATAAGAAGGAACCAATGGGCTTTCCCGGGTCTTTGATTCCGGCTTTGGAACGGATGATTGCCTCTGTCACCTTGGTAACCCCTTCATCCTGTCCAATGACGCGTTTGTGAAGTTCTTCATCTAAGTGGAGGGTTTTATTTTTTTCACTTTCCGTCAGCTTTGCAACCGGAATCCCTGTCCACCGAGAGATAATCCTTGCAATCTGCTCATCATCCACCGCCTCATGGGCCAGGTGTAAATCCTTTTCCTTAATGTTCTTCTCTTCTATGGCAAGCTGTTCCTTTAATTTTGGAAGTTCTCCGTACATTAACTGGCCCACTCTCTCATGGTCACCTTTGATGGTACAAACTTCGATTTCACGGTTCATCTCATCAATCTGTTCACGCAGCTTACTTGCCTTCTCCAAAGCCGCCTTTTCATTGTCCCACTGTGCCTTCTGGCTGGCAAATTCTTCTTTTAACTGGGCAAGCTCCCGGCTTAACTCTTCCAGTCTCTCCTTGCTCAGATGATCCTTTTCCTTCTTTAAGGCAGTTTCCTCTATCTGAAGCTGCATAATCTTACGATTCTTTTCATCCAGCTCCGCCGGCATGGAATCTAACTCTGTCTTTACCAGGGCGCAGGCCTCATCTACCAAATCAATGGCCTTATCCGGTAGGAATCTGTCCGAAATATAACGATTTGACAGCACTGCCGCAGACACAATGGCATTGTCTAAAATCTTAACTCCATGATATACCTCATAGCGTTCCTTTAATCCTCTCAAAATGGAAATGGTATCTTCCACCGTTGGCTCTGCCACCAACACCGGTTGAAATCTTCTCTCTAAGGCAGGATCCTTTTCTATATACTGACGGTATTCATCTAAGGTAGTGGCACCGATACAATGCAATTCCCCTCTGGCAAGCATAGGTTTTAACATATTTCCTGCATCCAAAGCACCGTTTCCTCTTCCAGCACCTACAATGGTGTGAAGTTCATCGATAAACAGGATAATCTCTCCATCGCTTTTCTTTACTTCATCTAAAACTGCCTTTAATCTCTCTTCAAATTCTCCCTGGTACTTTGCCCCTGCAATCAAGGCACCCATATCCAGCGAAAAAATCTTCTTATCCTTTAATCCTTCCGGTACATCTCCATGAACAATTCTTTGGGCAATTCCCTCTGCCACTGCTGTTTTTCCAACTCCAGGTTCACCAATCAAAACCGGATTGTTCTTGGTCTTTCTAGAAAGAATGCGGATCACATTTCGAATTTCCGTATCTCTGCCAATCACCGGGTCCATCTGCTGTTTTCTGGCGCGTTCCACCAAATCCTGACCATATTTATTCAAGGTATCGTAAGTTGCCTCTGGGTTGTCTGAGGTGACTCTCTGGTTTCCTCTCACCGTTGACAACGCCTGTAAAAACCGTTCTCTGGTGATACCGTATTCCCGAAAAATTTCCTTTATCTCCGGGTTTGGATATTTCATCATGGAAAGGAAAAGATGCTCTACGGATACATACTCATCCCCCATGGCCTTCGCTTCATCTTCAGCGCTGATTAACACCTGATTCAGCTTTTGTCCCATGTAAAGCTTTCCACCACTTACTTTGGTGCGCTTCTTTAAGGCCTGCTCTGTACGATTGATAAAATGTGTTACATCAATCTCCATTTTTTCAATCAGTTTTCCGATTAAACTGTCATCCATTGTCACAAGGCTATATAACAAATGTTCCTGCTCAAGCTCTTGATTTCCGTATTCATACGCAAGCTTTTCACAACGATTCACTGCCTCAATGGACTTTTGTGTAAATTTGTTAATGTTCATCGCTCTTCCTCCTGACATGACTACTACGTATTTTACTACGTTTTGTGTTTTTTATTCTCTTCTGTTTCTAATAGGAACTATATCACTTGTTATTAGCACTGTCAAGAGGTGAGTGCTAATTTTCTGACAACTTGTAACAGTTCAGCCATAGGCTAAACTGTTACGAAATCGGGCAATGCTTACGCATGCATAATTGCCCGATTTTTGTTAAATACACATTTTCTCACGGTCAGCGCATTCACTGCGCTGACCGTGCAAAAATGTAAGTTGAGTGACTACTATACTAGTGGGTAACCCAATACCTGCTTCCGTTATTAATGCAAATCAAATTCTGGTGGTACATCAATTTCTTCCCCCACATACTTTCCATCCTTTTTCCTTTGTCTCACACATTCTGACAATAAATATTCTATCTGCCCATTTACCGACCTGAAATCATCTTCTGCCCATGCGGCAATATCGGCATACAGTTTTTCAGACAATCGCAAAGGGACTTGTTTCTTTCCTGCCATTAATACAGGCTTCCTGAATTTACAACTGGCTGTGCATCATGGTTGCCGCATAAAACCACAAGTAAATTAGATACCATAGCTGCTTTTCTCTCTTCGTCAAGTTCAACCAACTGCTTTTCGTTTAGTTTATCCAAAGCCATTTCCACCATGCCTACTGCTCCATCCACAATCATCTTTCTCGCATCAATAATTGCGGAAGCCTGCTGACGCTGTAACATTACAGAGGCGATTTCCGGTGCATAGGCAAGATAAGTAATTCTTGCTTCGATAATCTCAAGACCTGCTGTTGTCACCTTACTTTGAATTTCCTGCTTAATTCTCTCTGCCACAACCTCGGAAGAACCACGAAGGCTTCCCTCATCTGCAATCCCATCTCCTGTGGTATCTACATTCACTGCCACATCATATGGATACATTCTTACAATATTTCGAAGGGCAGAATCACACTGTAAGGATAAGTATTCCTTGTAATTATCTACATCAAATACTGCTTTTGCAGTATCTGTCACCTTCCAGATGACAGCAATTCCGATTTGTACTGGATTTCCCAGACAGTCATTGATTTTCTGAACTCCATTGTTTAAGGTCATTGCCTTTAGGGAAATCTTCTTGCTTCCACTACCTTCTGAGATTGCCACTCCATCTGTAGCAAGCTGCACACCTGCCACTGCTTTTTGTGTGGTTGCGTCTGCACTCTGAGCTAATTTTGTAGCCGCTGCCGGATTAAAACTGGTGCAGAAAGGATTGACAAAATAAAATCCTGCCTCACGAATGGTTCCTTTATAGTCACCAAACAGTGTAAGTACTAATGCTTCCTGTGGTTTTAACACCTTTAACCCACAAAATGGAATCCATCCCACAATACAGATTACTATACCAATAGTCAGCAAAATCCCTCCAAAAACTGTGGAAGTTCCCTTCTCCAGCATAACTGCCCCCACAATCACTGCTGCAACCCCAAGTAACAACAAAGCTATGGTAAGCAACATTACAGACATACCATTTTTCTTTCCGGTATAAATTTTTTCTTTCATAACCATTACCTCTTTCCATATATTATTTATGTATTTATTTGATATTAGAATGATATCACTTTGTTTTGATTTTGTCAATATATTTCCGTCAATATATTTCATGGGCCAGAGTGGTGCCACGGTACCCGGTTACTTGGCTCGTTACTGTACACACCCTGTGTGCACAGTAACGATTTCAGCCCATTTAAAATGCATCTACGATGCATGGGGCTGAAATTTCGCACAAT
>CACXGE010000102.1 GCA_902767135.1 uncultured Lachnospiraceae bacterium
AATGAGTGTTTATTAAGTGCACCCTTTTTTAAGAAAACATATCAAAATCTTTTTTATTTTCTTCTTGACATATCACCAGAATGCTTCTTATCCATTGTAATATTTCTTAAAGCATATGCAACTCGTCCAATAGATGAATTAATATCACCACCTATACGCACATACATTGTCTGTATCCATTCATTATTTTCACATGCAAACTCTGCAGAAATGTGACTTTTTCCTTTCATTCTTTCATCTAAGGTTGAAAGATTTGTGAAATCCCAAAATCTATTGTAATCAGCAGCTGTTACATCGTTAATAATCCTTTTGTTCAATGCAGTATGTGGGTCTGTATTAATATCAAATACATCTTCTTCAGAATCTTTAACATCAAATCTTGTGGCAACAGATGTTTTGAAATTTAACAAATTAATATAATCATATGTTCCAGACATAGACTGAAGTATTTCAAACTGCTCATCTATTTCTTTTTGCTTGTTTGCCAATTCATTATTTAATTCAATAATTTTTTGTAATTGTTTTTCTTTATTAAAATAATCTTCTCTGTCCTTTGTAACAACAAATAGATGTATTATGAAAAATCCTAAAAAGTATCCCAAACTATAGAATGGTGCATTAGGGAACAAAAGTTGGCACACACCCAATAATATAGGGGCAAGTGTAAAGAAAAATACTGACCTGTATTGACTATTACCTTTTGTTTCTTTTTTTAACACAAAAAATAATGTTGTTACTCCAATTGCAAGATACACGATATATTGATTAACAAAAGCAAAAGGACGCAAGAATCCTGTCACATACTTACCATCTTCTATTCTAAATATAGTTGTTGAAAATATATTAATAACGATGAGTACTATCTGGAAACTAATCACAATAGTATCTAGTAATAAATACAATCTTTTATGCTTTACCCTATCTCCAAGATATTCCAATACATATTTCAGCCAAAAGAAGGTTGTAACAACAGTTGAAATATGAAAAATAGAACTACTCAAGAAAAATATACCATCACTCTTTATAATCCCAGCATCACACAGTCCCCAAACGGCATCTTGCAGGCAAAAAAACAGAACCCAAATAGCCATTTGATTAAAGCTTTTTTCTATATTGTTTGAGATTTTTCTTATACTCAGATTACTTAGTAAAATCATTCCTATGATTGCTGCATATGTCAACGCAGAAATCCAATACAACTGTATATTCATGCTTATATTCGCTCCTGTATTTATCGGTATATTAAAGAACGGAACCTGTTGCAAAGTGATACACTATTTACACATTTCCCTTTTTCTTATATCGGCACTTTATTATAAACAGTTTTGCCTAAATTTAGACATGACAAAACAAACGATATTGCACCGAAATCAGAATTTTTACGAGCCATCGGCCCATCAATTCCCTGCTTAAACAATACTTCATTTATAGCGGCAAGTCCCATGATTTTTCTATAGAGAGGATCATCATCTTTTATTTCCATATTAACTGCTATATCAGCCCTGGCGGATTCGCATTCACAATACAGGCCCATAATATAAGGATTCGACATTATAAAACCATAGGTCTCTTTATCATTATATGTGTATCTGCATTTATCTTTTTCTTCCTGTGACAGTGAAAAGCAGCATACCGCTTCTTCCAAAACACAGTCACCATCAAAGGAAGGATTTATCTTCTTGGCTCTTCTATGACCTGATACGATAAAATAACCACCCTCAGGATCCTTGATTGCTAGTCCTGGATGGAACAGACCATACTCGCTGATACTTTCAACAAGTTCTTTCATCTGTTCATCATCCAAACCTTAAAGGGATGCTCCGGGAATTCCTTTAATTCATCAAGATTAATTTCAAGTACCGGATAGTTACTCTGGACACTGTGTCCAGAAGTATCATCATCTATATTCTCAAGACCAAGTAAGGCCTCGTAAGAATCAAATTTAATAGGTTTCTTCTGTACCTTAGGCTTATTCATTATCAAGCACCTCCTCAACCAAGGACGCATAGCCATTTGCTACTGTTCCCTTAGGATCATACTCAAATATACTGTAGCCTGTTGCAGGACACTCCTTTACTCTTACAGATGCAGGAATGACCTTTTCATAAAAATGTACATTATTTTCAAATGCTTCCCTCACAGCCTGCATTACTTCCCTTGCATCTCTGGTGCGGTTATCAACGATAGTAAAGAGAATTCCTTCTATCTCCAGTCCAGGATTAAGCTTCTTCTTAATCATTCCTATCGTCTGAAATAACTGCTGAAGTCCATCTACTGGAAGTGCTTCTGGTGTTACCGGTATAAGAATACTGTCAGCAGCTGTAAAAGCATTTACTGTTAAAAGACCAAGTGTTGGCTGACAATCGATTATGATATAGTCATAAAATGGTCTCATCATTGTCACATAATCTTTTAATATCTGTTCTCTGTTCATAGCGCTAAAAAGCACCAGTTCCATTCCTGAATACTTTAAATTTGTTGGCATAAGGTCTACACCCTCTGCAGTCTTTAAGATGCCATCCCCCGGCTCAATATCGATGTCATTTACAAGATTTTTCATAACATCATCTAATGTGTATTCAAGGCTTGCTGGACTTTCGACTCCTAAGCTTTTTGATAAATGCCCCTGAGGATCATTATCTATTGCCAGTACTCTTTTTCCTTTTCTCGCAAGTCCTGTAGCCAGATTTGCGGCGGTCGTCGTCTTCCCGATTCCGCCCTTATTATTTACGATTGCAATTACTTTTGCCAGGGTTATACCTCCATTAACTGTTCTTTGTATTCGCCTTACCTATTTCTACATAAACGCGATAATATCTGTCTGTTCCTTTGTTTCTGTAAAATTCTGAAACTTCTCTAGTTTCTACTTTGGGACACCTCTGTATGATTTTTACGAACCACTTTATATCGTTCTTGGTACCCATTAATCTGATTTTTAACATGCTACTCCGCCGCCTCCTTCTATCAAATATCAGATTGCAACCGGTGCACTTAACGCTGTGAATTCGACCATAACTGCTCAGGTTGTCCCCGAAACGTAAAAAGGGACATCTTCTTAGATTTTCATCTAGGAAAATGTCCCTTGTAGGTACAAATCTATATTTACTTTCTAATCACTAACATATTTCATAATTTATCTGAAACCCTTAAAAACAGGCTTCTATCCAACACATTGAAGGTAAATTAAGGACTAATAAACTCGAAATTTATGTTAGTAACCCGTTTTTCACCGTTTTTCAAACTGGGTCAAAATGGGTCAAAATCCAGTGTTTATAAGGCTTTCAAAGCCCTAACATAAGCCATCTTACTTGTCTAATGACTTCATCGTTGGGAACAATAACACATCTCTAATTGCTGGTGAATTTGTAAGCAACATCACCAGACGGTCAATACCGTATCCGATACCACCGGTTGGCGGCATACCGATGCTTAATGCATTCAAGAAGTCTTCGTCTGTGTGGTTTGCTTCGTCATCCCCTGCTGCGAAAGCTTCTTCCTGTGCTGCAAAACGTTCTCTCTGGTCAATTGGGTCATTTAATTCTGAATATGCATTTGCCATTTCACGACCATAGATAAACAATTCGAAACGTTCTACATAGTCAGGATTTTCCGGTTTTCTCTTGGTAAGTGGAGAAATCTCTACCGGGTGATCCATAACAAAAGTCGGCTGAATCAATTTTTCTTCTACAAATTCTTCAAAGAATAAATTTAAGATATCGCCTTTTACGTGTCTTTCTTCGAATTCCACATGGTGTTCCTTGGCAACAACTTTTGCTTCCTCTGTAGTCTTGATTTCATTAAAGTCCACTCCGGCATATTTCTTTACTGCATCCACCATAGTGATACGCTCAAATGGCTTTCCAAGGTCAATCATTTCCTCTGCATATGGAACCACTGTAGTGCCACAGACTTCCTGGGCTACCGTGCGGAACATATTTTCTGTCAAATCCATCATTCCATAGTAGTCTGTATATGCCTGATATAATTCCATCAAGGTAAACTCTGGATTATGCCTTGCATCGGTTCCTTCATTACGGAACACACGTCCAATTTCATATACACGTTCTAATCCACCAACAATCAATCTCTTTAAATATAATTCCAAAGAGATACGCAGCTTTACATCTTCAGCTAATGCATTGTAATGTGTTTCAAATGGTCTGGCAGCTGCTCCACCAGCATTTGATACAAGCATAGGAGTTTCCACTTCCATAAAGCCCTGTCCATCTAAGAAACGACGAATACTACTTAAAATCTGCGAACGCTTTCTAAACGTATCCTTTGTTTCTTCGTTCATAATCAAATCTACATATCTCTGACGATATCTTGTATCTGTGTCTGTGAGTCCATGGAACTTTTCTGGCAAGATCTGTAAACTCTTAGAAAGTAAAGTTACTTCTGTAGCATGAACAGAAATTTCCCCTGTCATTGTACGGAACACATTTCCCTTGATACCAAAAATATCACCAATATCAGATTTTTTAAATTCCGCATACGCTTCTTCTCCAATAGAGTCCTTTGATACATATGCCTGAATTCTTCCTTCTAAATCCTGAAGATTGCAGAAAGACGCCTTACCCATAACACGTTTGAACATCATACGTCCTGCAACTGCCACATTGATTGGCTGTGCATCCATAATTGTTCTTCTTTCGTTATAGTCAGCCTTCTTTGCCTCTCTTGCCTGCTGTTCGTCTAAACCATCGAGATTTACTTCTTCTCTTCCTGCTAACAATTTTGCTTCTTGTTCCTCATAAAGGCTTCTTGCATCCGCTGTATGATGTGTCACGTCATACTTTGTAATCTGGAATGGGTCCTTACCCGCATTCTGTAAATCTGCTAATTTTTCTCTACGTACCTTCAGTAACTGATTAACATCCTGTTCCTTTACTTGTTGGTTCTTCTGTTCTGCCATTTTCCTTTATTCTCCTACATTTGATCTCTGAATTCCTAAAACCTTGTACTGAATCACACCTGCCTGGGTTTCCACATCTACAACATCTCCAACTTTCTTTCCAATCAAAGCTCTACCTACTGGAGATTCGTTGGAAATCTTACCCTCTAAGCTGTTAGCTTCGGTAGATCCTACCAACTTAAAAATCATTTCTTCATCAAATTCCATGTCAAACACTTTTACAGTACATCCTACATTGATTTTATCTAAATCAACTTCTTCTTCCACAACCACTTCCGCATTTTTCAGAATCTTTTCGATTTCTTCAATTCTTGCTTCCATGTCTCTTTGCTCATCTTTAGCTGCATCGTATTCTGCATTTTCCGATAAGTCCCCCTGCTCTCTGGCTTCCTTAATCTTCTGGGCAATCTCACGTCTGCCGTTTACCTTTAACTCCTGTAATTCGTCCTCTAATTTTTTTAG
The DNA here is from genome assembly GCA_902767135.1 of uncultured Lachnospiraceae bacterium. Lineage (GTDB taxonomy): Bacteria > Bacillota > Clostridia > Lachnospirales > Lachnospiraceae > RUG11237. The sequence goes on from CACXGE010000102.1 coordinate 5,378, forward strand.
CCCTTCATATGTTAAAAGATTTTTCTTTCCTTCCATTTCCTTCGCCCTTTCCTATCTATCATATTATATATTGTAATCTGTGTTGTTACCGTTTATGATAACCTATGCTTGCAAGTTCGCTACAATATTATAAGCTACTTACATCCATTCGTCAAGTAATTGTTGTAAGGTGTCAAAATCCTCTGCCTGGTTTACCGCTGCCCTCAAAGCCGCTGAATGTGGCAGTCCTCCGGTGTACCAGGAGATGTGTTTTCTCATCTCACGAATGGCAGTATACTCACCTTTGTATTTTAACTGCAGCTTTGAGTGCCGTTCTATCATTTGTTTGATTTCTTTTGGCGTAGGACGTTCCAGCACCTCTCCCGTCTCCAGATAATGAACAAGTTCTCTGAAAATCCATGGATTCCCTCTGGCTCCCCGTCCCACCATGATTCCATCACAACCGGTTTCTTCTAACATACGCTTTCCGTCTTGAACGCTAACAATATCTCCATTACCAATCACTGGTACGGTCACTGCCTGTTTGACCTGTCTTATCATATCCCAGTCTGCTTTTCCCGAATAATACTGTTCCCTGGTTCTTCCGTGAACTGCAATGGCTGCTGCTCCTGCATCCTCTAAACGTTTTGCCAGTTCTACTGCATTGATATGGCCATCGTCAAACCCTTTTCTTATTTTAACCGTAACCGGCTTATCAATGGCATTTGCAATACTTCTTACAATTTCTGCGGCCAGCTTTGGCTCCTTCATCAATGCGGAACCTTCATGATTATTTACCACCTTTGGCACCGGACATCCCATGTTGATATCCAAAAAAGAAAAGGGTCTGTCCTCTATTCTTTTTGCCATCTCCGACATAATCTTCGGATCTGAACCAAAAAACTGCAGGGAAACCGGTGTTTCATCTGGATGAATCTGGAGCAAATCTATGGTATTTTTATTGTTATAATAAATTGCCTTGGCACTGACCATCTCCATACAGATTAATCCGGCTCCCATTTCTTTGCACAACAACCGAAAAGGCAGGTCTGTTACTCCTGCCATGGGTGCTAATACTACATTATTGTCTAATGTTACGTTTCCTATCGTTAATTTTGTTGATTTCATATGTTACCTGTTCTTTTCATAAATAATGCGAAGCCCCTGAAGTGTCAACATTGCATCGTAATAATCAATGGCATCTGTTTCCTTGGCAATAATTTTTCCAAGACCACCGGTGGCTACCGTCTTCACGTTCTCAAGACCGCACTCTTCCTTCATTTTCCTGATAATGTATTCTGTCTGTCCAATCTGTCCATAAAACAAACCTGCCTGCATACTGGAAATGGTCTCTTTTCCCAAAATGCTTTTGGGCTTACAGATTTCAATTTCAGGAAGTTTTGCTGCCTTTTCCCACAAAGCCTCCCCTGCAGTGCGAACTCCCGGTGCTGTCACCCCTGCCAAAAAGCTTCCGTCTTCTGATACCAAATCGTAAGTAGTAGCAGTTCCAAAGTCCACTACAATCACCGGACCACCATAAATTCCATAAGCTGCTACCGCATCCACTATTCGATCTGCTCCAATCTGTCTTGGGTTTTCTGTTGCAATGCGAATCCCGGTTTTTACCCCTGGTCCTACGATAATTGGCTGCTTGCCAAAATATTTTACAATGGCATTGTGAAAGGAATGCATCACATTCGGTACAACCGATGCCACGATAATTCCTTCGATATCTTCTTTTTTTATACCATAGTACCCAATCATATTACAGATATTGATTCCATATTCATCTGATGTTCTTGGAAACTTTGTGGTGAGACGAAACGTGGCTACCAGATCCTCCTTGTCAAACACTCCCAAAGTAATATTTGTATTTCCAATATCCACTACAAAAAGCATTATTCGTCCTCCTTCAGCAAATCGCTAATATCCTGATGCAAAATAAATGTTTTATAATATAATTCTAAGGATTCAAATAATTCCTTTTTTGTTTCCTGAAGCTGCTTTACCTTTAAAACACTTCCAATTTCATCATAGAGAATATCTTCTTCATCTGCCTGTGTTTCCATAGAAAGATTTCCTTCATCATCATAAATCAAAGTGAAAATCCCACCTACTTCTGTGGTAAACAACACTGACATAATCTGTAATTCTTCTTTGATACTTTCAGGAAGTCCCTGAAATCTCTGATTTAAATAAAACTTTTGCTCATAAGTGCTGGCTGCACATAATACATTTTCTTCTTTAAACATATCCATATATTCCTCTGACAGAGACTTCTCCGGCATATACCGGAATTTCTTCTCCATTTCGTTCTACTATCAATTGACCTTTTGCATCAATACCCTTGGCTTTTGCAATATATCCTCCTTTAGGGTCCAATACCTTCACCATGGCACCCTTATTCACCAGATAACTTTCATAGGCATCTTTTAAAAGGCTTATATCGCTACTCTTTAAGAATGTCTCATAATCCTCTTCAAAACATTCCATTACCCTGGCAATTAATTTACATCTCCTCTCTCTTTTTCCTGTTTCCATAAAAAGAGAGGTACCATGTTCTGAAACCTCCTTTGGCATCTGGCTGTTATTCACATTGATTCCCACACCAATGACCAAATAATGTACCGAATCCATATCCGCACTCATTTCTGTCAAAATACCGGTAACCTTTTTCTTATGTACTACCAAATCATTTGGCCACTTAATCTGCACCTCATTTTCCTCTGGTGGAAAACCATAAATTTCTGTAAAGGCTCTGGCAAGACTTAGCGCCATAACCAAAGTAAGTGTAGATGCATCGGAAGGATGTATTTGGGGTTTTAGAATCAAAGACATGTAAATTGCCTCCCCTTCCGGAGATTCCCACACACGGCCTCTCCTGCCCCGACCTTCTGTCTGTTTTTCTGCCACCACTAAAGTTCCGTCCCCAGCACCCTGTTGTGCCAATACTTTTGCACGTATGTTTGTGGAGTCCGTTTCTTTAAAATAGTGAATTTCCTGTGCCATATATTTTGTATGAAGAAATTCTTCGATTTCTTTTTCGTTGAGCACATCGCCGGTTTCTTTTAACAGATACCCTTTGTTGCGCACTGCCTGAATATCGTATCCTTCTTCCTTCAACAGATTCATATTTTTCCATATTGCAGTCCTGGACACCTGAAATTTATCACACAACTCCTGGCCAGATACAAATTCATCACTTGTTTTGAGTAAATGTAAAATTTGTGATTTTAAGTCCATAGTTCTTCCATTCTTTCCTTATAGGACAATCAAAACAGAAATCCCAAATAAAATAATCCCCACCACAAACAATCCAATAGCAAGTATTTTTTGTTTGGAAGACTTTTTGATCCCCCACATACAGTTCATAAAAGCCCCCAGCATAAGAATCACCGGGAACACAAAAGTTTTTGTCTCTCCATGAAAAAATGTAAACCCGGAAGCGAGAATTGTTACCACTCCCACTCCCAAGTTTACCAAATCAATGGTATTTTGTTCTTTTTCCGTAATATTACTCATATTTTATTTAAGCTCCCAGAGTTGCTGCCATCACTGCCTTAATGGTATGCATACGGTTTTCTGCCTCGTCAAATACCAAGGACTGTGGTGATTCAAACACCTCATCTGTAACTTCCATCTCTGTTAAACCATATTTTTCGTAAACCACCTTGCCAGTACCTGTTTTTAAGTCATGGAAGGATGGAAGACAATGCAGGAAAATCACATCTTCTGCCCCATTGTCCATCACTTCTTTTGTCACCCGATATGGGCTTAAATCCTTGATTCTCTTTTCCCATACTTCTTCTGGTTCTCCCATGGATACCCACACGTCAGTGTAAATAATATTGGCATCCTTGGTAGCCTCCTTCACATCTTCTATAAATGACAGGGTTGCTCCGGATTCTGCTGCCCAGATTTCACACTGCTTTCTCAATTCTTCGTTTGGAAAATATTCCTTTGGTGCACAGGCTACAAAATCTACTCCTAATTTTGCACAGCCAATCATTAAAGAATTTCCCATATTGTAACGGGCATCTCCCATATAGACAAATTTCAGTCCCTTTAAGGTACCAAAATGTTCTTCCATCGTAAGCATATCCGCAAGAATCTGGGTTGGATGATATTCGTTGGTCAAACCATTCCACACCGGTACCCCTGCATATTTTGCAAGTTCTTCCACGATTTCCTGGCCAAATCCACGATACTCAATTCCATCATACATACGACCTAACACTCTGGCAGTATCTGCAATACTCTCTTTCTTTCCAATCTGGGAGCCGGACGGGTCAAGATAGGTGGTTCCCATTCCCAAATCATGAGCTGCCACCTCAAAGGAACAGCGGGTTCTGGTACTGGTTTTTTCAAAAATCAACGCCACATTTTTTCCGCGCAGAGTGTCCACTAACTCCCCTGCTTTCTTCTTTCTCTTTAACTCCTTTGCCAAATCCAGCAGATAACGGATTTCCTCCGGTGTAAAATCTTTTAATGTTAGAAAATTACGTCCTTTTAAGTTCATGATTCTTCCTCCTAAGCTTTTCATTCTTCTGATATGTTTTCCGGAAGGCTGTCCAGAATAAGATAAACAAATGCTGGAAGTTCTTCCCTTTCTGATTTTTCTTTAATAGAAGCAAGCAATTCTTCCACCGTATAAATACGATACTTTGGCACTTTAAAAAGTTTTGCTGTGGCTTCTAAAATAGAAAGATATAGTTTTTTATAATCATATTTTCTTAATTTCAATTTCTCAGCAATGATACCCAGGGTATCTTCCATGTAAGTACGGTAAATAGACTTTGTGCTTTTGGGTACATAACTGTTATTAAGAAATTCCATTACTGTTTCACTTATGTTTGTAAGCTGTCTTACATAATAACACTCTTTTTCCGATTCATCAATATAATAAATTCTTCCGGATAGCTGATACAACAATCTTTGTGTATCATAATATCCAATTTTCATATTGTTGATACTTTTTTTGGCCTCAAAATTCAGTATATTTCCAAGACTGACTCTTGGCTCCACACTGTAAATATTTACATCCTCCGGTATTTCTATGGGCTTATATCTTCCTGGTCCGAAAATACGAAGCATAATAATGTTTTTATAATTACGTTTAATCAGGGAATCCAGGGGCACATTGTTTATGATTCCAGGGTCTAAATAACTTTTCCCATGAAGTTTTTCGTGTTTAAAAACCGGAAGGTATGCACTTGCCAACAGAAAATCCGGCAACAAGCCGTCCTCTACCTCTTTTACATCCACATCCAATTCCTTCATTTCTGAGACAGAAAATGTGTGCAAATAAAATGAAATCTTACCCTCTTTAATTGTTTTCTCATCAATAGCACCTGCAATCAGCTCTTTCAATGGTGTAATATCTGCGCCACCTTCGGAGGCATATTTCAGCACTGCCTGAATCCAATCATACAGCCGGGCACTTCCGTCAAAGATCCGGGCTGCTTTGTCATCATCCACTTCCATCACTTTGGAATGACTGATATTTTTCCAGATATCTTCAGCCGCCTCTAAATCCCCCATACATATCAGTGCTGCATTCAATGCTCCTACAGATGTTCCTGCCACTGCACTGATCTTCACTCCCGCCTCTCTTAATGCACGCCAGGCACCAATCTGATAAGCACCTTTTGCACCACCACCCTCCAGACAAAGGGCATATTCCTTTGAGATATCAATATTCAGTTCCATTTTTTCACCCTCTTTTTCACTGTTCAGCCTACAGGCTAAACAATATTTGAATCCTGTTATCTCTTCTTTCCCTAGGGAATAGCTTTATGCACGCAGAGACTGGCACATTCTGAGCCAGCCTCTGTATTTAAATTACTGTTGTATTTCCTTTATCCTTATGATTATTTGTCTTTTCCAATCTCCACTACGGATTTTGCAAGTCCTGCAATAGACTGGATTTCAGATGGAATAATAATTTTGGTCGCCTGACCATCTGCTGCATGTTCAAAAGCTTCTAAACTCTTTAACTGAAGAACTGCCTGGGAAGGTGCTGCCTCTTTTAAGAAACGGATACCGTCTGCATTTGCCTGCTGCACTTTAAGTATTGCCTCTGCCTGACCTTCTGCTTCCCGAATCATTGCTTCCTTCTTTGCTTCTGCCCGAAGGATTGCCGCTTGCTTTTCAGCCTCCGCCTCCAGAATCTGTTCCTGCTTACGTCCTTCCGCTACAAGAATGGTGGATTTTTTCTCACCTTCTGCTCGAAGAATTGCTTCTCTACGTTCACGGTCAGCCTTCATCTGTTTTTCCATGGCTTCCTGAATGGTTGCAGGGGGAATAATATTTTTCAATTCCACACGATTGACCTTAATACCCCACTGGTCTGTTGCCTCATCTAAGGATGCTCTCATTTTTGTATTTATGGTTTCCCTTGATGTCAATGTCTGGTCTAGTTCCATTTCACCAATTATATTTCTAAGTGTTGTTGCCGTTAAATTTTCAATGGCTGCAATGGGATTCTCCACCCCATAAGTGAAAAGTTTTGCATCTGTAATTTGAAAAAATACTACCGTGTCAATTCTCATGGTAACATTATCTCTTGTGATTACCGGCTGTGGTGGAAAGTCCACTACCTGTTCCTTTCTAGGAACCTTCTTTGCCACTCGGTCAATGAACGGAATCTTGAAATGCAGTCCTACACCCCAAGTCTCCTGATATCCACCAAGTCTCTCTAAAATATACTCTTCTGCCTGTGGTACCACTCTGATATTGGATACCAAAATCAATAATATAACTACAATAAATGCTATAGCTCCTACTGCCATATTTAACTCTCCTTTTCTATGTTTTTTAATTTGACAATGGCTTTTACGCCTTTGATTTCTACAATCTCTACCTGGGCACCTTCAGGAATCACAGTTTCCTCCGCACTTCTAGCTGTCCACTCAATTCCATTAAATCGAATCTGACCTTTCCCATTGTTATTGTCAATCTCTGTCAATACCATAGCCGATTTACCAATCATGTCATCTGTGTTGGTTTTTTCCCTTTTTAAGTTCAAATGTTTCATTGCCAATGGTCTTGTCACCGCTAACAGTATCACAGAGACCCCAAAGAAAGCCAAAATCTGTAATGCTACTGGAACATCTGCCAAGGATAAAAGAAATGCCATAGCTGCTCCTCCTGCAAACCAGATGGTTGTCAGTCCCATAGTTGCAAGTTCCACCACTACCATTATGATAAACACAATGAGCCAAAACATTCCTGGTTCTACCAGCATACCATCCCCTCCTTATTTTTCTTTGTGTAAGTATACTACATTTTTCTTTGTTTGGCAATGCCAGCTTGTTGGTTCTCTAAGCTCATTCTATCATATCGTTACTGTACACAGGTACCCTGTGCACAGTAACGATTTCAGCCCATTTAAAATGCATCTACGATGCATGGGGCTGAAATTTCGCACAATATCATTCTTGGCGCAT
>CACXGE010000103.1 GCA_902767135.1 uncultured Lachnospiraceae bacterium
AAATCTCTGATTTGTGTGCATCAGCTTTACGAAACTTCCATGGAATACATTTATAGTGGTCTCAATTTTGAGATGGAAGTTTCGTAACAGTTCAGCCATAGGCTAACCATTACGAAATCGGGCAATGCTTTCGCATGCAAAATTGCCCGATTTTTGTTAAATACAAATTTCCGCACGGTCAGCGCAGTACATGCGCTGACCTGCCTGAACTGTTACGCTGCTTACCTTCATAGTCATCATAAGCCTTGACAATTTTCTGAACAAGAGGATGACGCACCACATCCTTGCTGGTCAGTTTGCAAAAACTGATATCCTCAATCTTTTTTAGCACCCTCTCGGCCACTTCCAAACCTGACTTCTGATCCTTTGGCAAATCTTTCTGGGTAGCATCTCCCGTCACCACTACCTTTGAGCCAAATCCAATTCGGGTCAAAAACATTTTCATCTGGGCCGGTGTAGTATTCTGAGCTTCATCCAGAATAATAAAAGCATTATCCAAGGTTCTTCCCCTCATATATGCCAATGGCGCCACCTCAATTAATCCTTTTTCCATATTCTTTGCAAAACTATCCGGTCCCATAATCTGATATAAAGCATCATATAAAGGTCTTAAATATGGATCTACCTTGCTTTGTAAATCCCCGGGAAGAAACCCTAACTTTTCCCCCGCTTCAATGGCTGGTCTGGTGAGAATAATCCGGCTGACCTCATCGCTCTTAAAGGCTTGAATTGCCATAGCCATAGCCAGGTATGTCTTTCCTGTTCCTGCAGGTCCAATTCCAAACACAATCATTTTATCCCGAATTGCATCCACATATTCCTTTTGTCCAATGGTCTTTGGTTTAATTGGTTTTCCCTGAATGGTATGACAGATCAAATCCTTGTCGATTTCTAGAATTTCCCCCTCTTTTTCTTCAAATGAAAGCGAAAGGATATAATCCACATTTTGTTCTGTTATGGTATTTCCCCGCAAAGACAAAGAGGTAAGATGTTCAAAGATAGATTTTGCCTTTTCCACTGCCTTCTCTGTTCCTGTTACATGAATTCCCTCTCCTCTTGCTACAATCGCCACATTTAATGTTCTCTCTATTTTCTTTATATAAGCATCAAATTGACCAAACACATTTTTCATATGTTCCATAGGTATATTTATGATTACTTCCCGTTGTTCCATCTATATTTTCCTTTCATTCCTAAGGGTTCCTGTTGGGCTCTGTAATTTCTTCCACTTGCTCTGGGGATTTCTTCTCTACATCTTTACGGACCCCTATCTTTTCAATTACCTTTAAACTTCCAAAAGCTTTACACTTTTTTTCGTCAACCTCTATTGTAACATTATTTTCACGAATTTGAACCCCTTTTTGTTGCAAATTTGCAATATATTTTGATAATTTTTCTTCCGCCTTTTGTTTTGCCTGATGTTCCGTGAATTTCTCAGTCATAATTTCCTGTTCTGTTATTTGAATTTTACCATAATAAAAGGGGAGATAGAAACTGGAATTCAGTTTCACCTGGGATATTTTTTTTGTCACTGCAAAATACTCGTATTCTTTTGGTATTCTTCCAATGGTGATAGATTTATCAAAAATTTTCAGATAATAGCTTTTCCTACTATTGCCTGTTGGTTTGAATTTCTTATTTTTCAAAAGAAATTCGTCCTGATACTCGTACTCTGTTTCACCATAAATATCTGCATCTGCTGCCACGTAATACGCCGAAACCACTGTTTCGCCGTCATCGGTGATATAAACTCCACCATCCACCAGAATATCACCCTTTTTCACTTCATCTCCGCTGACCACCATAGGGGTACCCTGTCTGGTAATAATACTAGTAATCACTGCGTCTTTGTTGGAATATATGCTGCTCTCTTGATATTCCTCTGTTCTCACCGTCAGATCTGTATTCTCCTGAACATCAATGGTTAGCTTTGTTCCTTCCAATTTCGCACTCACCCAGATCATGTTGTCATATTCAGCCCTTAAATCCTTTTCTATCTGACTACAGTCCACATCTTTTTTTTTCATACCATGGTATACCTGATACTCCCGCAATTTTTTGTAAATCATATCATCCGTATTTTGTAAATTTCCACACAAATCTATCTGCCAGACATATAAAGAAAGATAATACACCAGAAAGCAACAGAGAAAAATTCCCAGTACAAAGATTTTTTTATATCTATTTCTATATAAGAAGATGGGCAGTCCCTTCTTTTCAACAATTACGATTCTCACTTTTGTCCTACGTATCAATGAAATCAGCAAACTTTTATGATTGCGGAACACATTTAAAGAAAGGTTTACCTCATACCCTTCCTTAGTTTGCTCTAAATCCCATAAAAGTATTTTATTATTTACGCATAGATGAAAAAATCTCTCTGGATATCCTCCTACTATGCTAATACGAACATAACCAGAACACCACTTTATTAATGAAATCATTTTCTACCACATATCTGAATTTATGCTCATTATACTATATGCGTTCCAAAATCTGTTCAGAACCATGTAACAGATGGGATTCTTTTCATAGCTACTCCTTACCATGGTCTTGTACAGACGATTTTTGTAACAATTAAGCCATAGGCTAAACTGTTACGATTTTTCTTATTAATCTTTGGAATTTGCATTCTCAAGAAAGAGAATTCGTATTTCTTCAGTGGTTCTGAACAGATACGATATCTCATAAACTTATGATAAAAAGATTTTGGTGATTTATTTTGGAACATGATTTTACAGATTCCTTCCAACTTCCCAAAGATGTTATCTATCGTGATTCTTTAATATCACTCACCGGTCAGCGAGAATTATATCTGGAAAATCATAAAAAACTGCTGAACTATACTACGGAAGAAATCAAACTGCGTCTGTACCACGGAAGTATCTGTATTACCGGAAAAAAACTGGCAATCAGCTATTATACCAACGAAGAATTAAAAATCACCGGAAAGATTTCCGGAATCACTTTTGACAATTAAAACATCCTTTCCCTCAGAATCTGATACAATTCTGAGGGAATCCAAAATGTTATTGTTTTATTCTATAACGTCTTTTATCAATTTCACTGGCTGAACTGGTGTTTCCTGATATATAAACGCATTTTTGAACTTTTCCTTTGCTGATGGTGCATTATTCTTGTATGGTTCGTTATAATAACAAATCCCAATACATTCTCCCTTTTTCACATAATCTCCAGTTTTTTTCTTTAACCAAAAACCTGCTGAGTAGTCTAAACTGCTTTCCTTTGTTTCTCGCCCTGCCCCTAATATCATGGCACCAATTCCCACATCATATGCCATAATCTCTTTGATATATCCTGTTTCATCAGCAAAAATCTCGTCGCAGTATGTGGAAGAGACCAGCTTGCTGCTATTCTCTACATAGGAGAACTCTCCTCCCTGAGCCACAATAAATTGTTTGAATTTCTCAAATGCTTTCCCTGACTCAATGCTTTCTGTCATTTTTTCCATACCCTCATCCACAGATTTTACAAGCCCTGTTCCCAACAGCATATAAGCACCTAGAATAACACACAGCTTCGTCAATCGTTTTTCCCCTTTCCCCTGCAAAACGTGGCAGGCCTCCATAACCTCTATTCCATTTCCCACACCATATCCTAATGGTTCGTTCATATCAGAAATAACTGCTATGGTTTTTCTACCTGCCTGATTCCCAATCTGAACCATTTCTTTTGCCAAAGCACAAGCATCCTCTTTATTCTTCATAAATGCACCATTTCCACATTTCACATCCAAAACGATGGTATCTGCCCCTGCCGCAAGTTTTTTGCTCATAATACTGCTTGCAATCAATGGCATACTTTCTACCGTGGCTGTAACATCCCGCAAGGCATATATCTTTTTGTCTGCAGGCGCCAAATGCGCAGTCTGCCCAACCAATGCTATCCCAATATGATTCACCTGATCGATAAATCTTTCCTGTGACATGGTGGTCTGAAATCCCGGTATGGATTCCAACTTATCAATAGTTCCGCCTGTGTGTCCCAACCCCCTTCCAGACATTTTCGCTACCGGAATATTACAGGCCGCTACCATGGGTCCTAAAATCAATGACACCTTGTCTCCAACACCCCCTGTACTGTGTTTGTCACACTTCACCCCTTGTATCTTAGATAAATCTAAACAGTCTCCACTATTTGCCATACTCATAGTAAAATTCAGTGTCTCCTCTTTTGTCATTCCACGAAAATAGACTGACATCAAAAATGCACTCATCTGATAATCCGGAATCTCCTCTTTTGTAAATCCGTTTACCACATATGCAATCTCTTCCTTGCTCAATTCCTGACCATCTCTCTTTTTGGCTATAATATCATACATTCTCATAACTCATTCCCCTTTTTTTCACAAATATATTGATAGACGAACTATCCCGTACAGTTGTCACTGTCTTGTACAGATACGATACAACAAAGCAGGTAATCCATAAAGTATATCTTTACTTTATAAACTACCTGCTTCCCCTAAACTTTTTCATTACTTTTTCCCTTCTGTCATCCATAAAAGTTAACCGTACTCGCAGATTCAAACAACATCTCCGCCGCTTTTGCATTATAAGCCGTAGATTTTTGAACCGTTGAACTTTGAAACTTCTGAGTCTTCATGTCATAATATTGTAACAATGTTTTTTGAAACTCAAGACTGTTTTTACTATCCTGACCGGATTTTTGATGTTCCGATGAGGTTTGAGACACACGATTCACTTTCTGGATGGGTTCCACTTTATAAAACGCCTGTAATTTGTCAACTGGAATGTTCACCCCCCTTGTGCAAACTTCAGTAGTATCATTTTCACGTTTTTAGTACCTTGGTACTACGTTTATCGGCTGAACTTTCTGAAAACTTTAGAGGTTTTTCTATTTTTTTCTAATTTTTTCTTTCTTTTAATTTATTTCACCATCTTCATAAAGATACTGATACAATTCATCGATTAAACGGTCCAAATACCCCTCGTTCAATTCTCCATAGGTCTGCTTAATTATCCTTTTCATTGCTTCACACCGTTTAAAATACTTTATTTCTTCACTGAGTTTCTCGTCAATGTCTGTGTCTATCACATAGGTGTCAAAGCTTATCTTAAACCAATAGGTAATATCACTGGTTAATTTATCTTCCTTTGTAGCCAGCTTTTTAATTGATTTTGCGCTTGCCAGACAATAAAATCCTGCCCCGATAAACACAAGAGTTAACACTGCTAACACTATTTCCATTACCAATCGGCTAAACGGTTCTATGGGTAGTCGTATCACATGTAATTGACAAAGCAAAACAAACACCAGCCCCACCCCACCTGCTATCAGCAGGGAATATCCGGAAGACAAAAGTTCACTATGCTTTTCTGAATGATGCACATACACATGATTTTGAGAATCTAAAAGATTTATAGGTTCTTCCTCTGGCTCCTCTTGGATTGTCTTTAAATTTATTTTCTGTATCATCGCAAGTTTCTTAGCCTTTTCTACTTTTTCTTCTGGAACAATCACATGATACAACTCCGTGCCACGTTTTCTTACAAGTTTTGCATCCGTCATGTCAAAACTTTTCAACAAGTCATAATACCTTTTTGCCTCCTCTAAGTTTGCAATCATGATTACTTTCATCCCATCTGAATTTGGCAATTCCTCTACTAATTCCGCCCCGCATTCACTACATATAATTACTCCAGCCATATATTCGGTTCTACATCTTGGACACCATGGCATAGTTACATCCTCCTCTATTTTTGTCCTTATTATTATCGTATTAGTTCGCCATAAGCTAAACTGTTGTTGTTACCAAAATTATTTATGGTTTATATCACCATTACAAATAGCTATTATAGTTTAACATATTTTCTTCACTATCACAATGTTTTATGCTATAATATCGTAACAGTTTAGCCATAGGCTAAACTGTTACGATATCGGGCAATGCCGACAAATGCAAAATTGCCCGATTTTTGTTAAATGCACATTTTTGCACGGTCAGCGCAGTAAATGCGCAGACCTGCCTGAACTGTTACTTTCAATAAATAAGAAAAGAGAGGAACTTATGAAAATTACCTTATTAACCGTAGGAAAAATCAAAGAAAAATTTTATAGAGATGCCATTGCCGAATATAGCAAACGTCTGAGTCGTTACTGCAACCTTACAATCATGGAAGTAAGCGACGAAAAAACTCCTGATAAATCCAACGAATCCCTAGAGTGTCAGATACGTCAAAAAGAGGGACAACGTCTCTTAGATAAGCTAAGTCCTGACGCCTACACAATTGTACTGGCTATTGATGGAAAAAATATCGACAGCATCTCCCTTTCAAAAAAGATAGATCACCTGGCACTAAGCGGCAACAGCCACCTTCAATTTATCATTGGAGGCTCCCTTGGCCTGGATGAGGCTGTCCTAAAAAAGGCTGATTTCAAACTAAGTTTTGGTGCCATGACATTTCCTCACCAATTAATGAGGGTAATCTTGCTGGAACAAATTTACCGCGCATTCAGAATCCGAAACAACGAACCCTACCACAAATAATAGAAAGCTGGTTTTTCCAGCTTTCTATTATCCAACATACCATATTTCGTAACAGTTCAGCCATAGGCTAAACTGTTACAATACTTCTCATTGGTATCTGTTCAGAATTTCCAAAATGTTACTCCAATTCTCAAAAATGCACAGGTTTTATGATAAGTTCAGTCCTTTTAACAGGGATGCCAACGAGGTGGAAGCCTCTTCCCCACTGATATACTCTACTGGTTGTTCCTTTTGGGCAGCTAATTCTTCCTGTTCCTCCAAGGCTTTGATGCTTAAACCGATCTTTCCCTCTTTCACATCCAGAACCTTTGCTTTCACTTCCTGACCAATCTTAAGTTCTTCCTTTGGCGATTTCAAATGCCTGTTACAGATTTGACTAATATGCACTAGCCCTGACAATGATTCCTCCTGAATGGTAAAACGGATAAATGCACCATATGGCATAAGACTTTCCACCACACCCTGCACAATCTGTCCTGGCTGAATACTTGCAATGCGCTCTTCCTTTGCCTGTCTAGCTTTTTCTTTTAAAACTTCTTTTGCTGACAATACAAGCTTTTCATTGTCCGAATCTACATCAATGATGACCACCTCTAATTTCTTTCCTAAGTAATCTTCTGTGTTTTCTACGTAATTCATGGCCATCTGGGATGCAGGAAGAAATCCACGGATTCCTTCCACGTAACATATCACCCCTGCATTTACAATCCCTGCTACTTCCACCTGCAGCTTTTGTTTCTCCTCCATCATCTTTTCTAAATTTTCCCATACCAAAACGGTATCCATATTCTCTCCATCTCCAAATTTTTCAAAAGATGCATTGATTTCATTTTCAAATTCTTCCATTCCCATATTTTTTTAATCCTTTCATTTCACTAATATTTTTTCAATCATTCGATAAACTTCTATTCCTCCAAGACCACAAGCACAAATAAACATAACTCCATTCATCAAACCATTGCTCTGAAACCATCCCAGACATACCCCACCTTTATTCCACGGAAAAAATAGATTAATTTTCCTTGTATTGGTCACATCCAGCAGGATATGTGTCAAATAGCCTATAACAAAATACGGAAGATACTTTATTGGAACAATAAGTGCAAGTACTCCCGAAAACAAGAACACACCCATAAAAGAATGGGTAAAAGTCCTATGGGGCAAATCTCTTCCATAGGCGCATAATCCCACAAAAAGCAATATACCTACGCTTTTCATCATTATGACTTCATTGCTCAACAGATAATTCTCAATCTGTACTTGAAAGCGGAATTCAAGATACCACATCAATGCAATTAAAATCAAAAAAACGCCTGTAATTTTATTTGCACTTCTATGACTTTTTGAAGTTCCAGAATCGATATCCGGCAGCAGGGAGCCCAAGGCACATATTCCAAAACCTACGGCAAAATCCAGTATATTTTTGGGCTTTATAATCGCATAGGTTGTAGCAATTCCAACTGCCAAATGTGTCTTTCCACTCAATCTCTGCACCTTCCTTTACATTTTCTAAATTTCGTCAGAATCCAACCAAATCGTGAATGGACCATCATTTAATAGCTCCACCTTCATATCAGCACCAAAAGATCCCGTTTCTACCTGCTCCACCTGTTTCTTGCACTCATGAATGATATATTCATAAAGTTCCTTTGCCATATCTGGAGGACCGGCTTTGACAAAGGAGGGACGATTTCCTTTTTTGCAATCTGCATATAGGGTAAACTGGGAAATCAAGAGCAGACCGCCCTTCACATCTTTTAAAGACAAGTTTGTCTTTCCGTTGTCATCCTCAAAAATACGAAGATTTATCATTTTTCTAATCATTTTATCGGCAATTTCCTTTGTGTCTTCTGCCGATATTCCAATTAAAACCATATACCCCTTATTGATTTTACCAATTACCTGGTCTTCTACTGTAACTTTTGAGTACTGAACTCTTTGAACTACAAATCTCATTTATTTGTCCTCTCCTTGTTCTTTCGCATCCTGAGAGATAAGTTTTTTTAAGGTGTCCTGTTTTTTTGCTGTCACTTCTACTTCTTCCATCTCATGAATGGTATGGGCACCTTTCTCCACGTCAATATGATGTAAATCTATGTAAACCTCATCCTCAATAGGCAATTCCTTTTCCTTTAAAAGATTTTCCAATAGCTGCTGGATAATGTAATAGATTACCGCAAATACCGGCACCCCCAAAAGCATTCCCACAAAGCCAAATAATCCGCCTCCTAAAAGGATGGCAAATACAACCCAGAAAGGTGATAAGCCTGTAAATTCTCCCAGAATTTTGGGTCCAATAATATTTCCGTCAATCTGCTGCAGTACCAAAATGAATATAATAAAATACAATCCCTTCATAGGATCTGCCAAAAAGATAAGGAAGGCACTTGGCACTGCTCCGATGTATGGTCCAAAGAACGGTATCACATTAGTAACCCCTACAATTACACTGACAAGGAGTACATACGGCATATTAAGAATGCTTAATCCTATAAAACAAAGCAAGCCAATAAGCAAAGAATCAATCATTTTCCCAGAAATAAATCCTCCAAAGATTTCATTGCTCTTTCTGGCAACTTTCAATATCTCGTTGGCTTTTTCTCTGGAAAATACAGCGTATATCATCTTCTTACTTCCCGCTTTAAACATTTCTCTGCTAGAAAGCACATACACAGAAATAATAAAACCAATGACAATATCTACTACCACATTGAACACATTAAGGATTCCCGTAGTAATCCCTGTCACCTGCGTCAACAGTCCTGTCTTTATCCATTTTTCAAACCATTCTGTCACAGCGGATAACACAGTCTCCACCACCGATGCAATATCACTATGCTTTACTGCTATGTTTGTAAGATATTTCTCCGCACTCTCTAACTGTCCTGGCAGTGAAATCACCAGACCATAAACAGTAGAAATCAATTCCGGTATCACCAGATAGAATAATACGAAAACAATAGTTATTGCCAAGATTAGCGATATTCCTATGCTCACACCTCTGGAAATCTTGTCCGCCTTTTCTAAATTCTTCATTCGTTTTCTCAACACACCTGATAGCAGATTTTCCCAGAAATTAGCCACTGGCGACAGAATATAGGCAATTGCCATACCATAGATTACCGGTGCCAAAATCCCAAGAATCTTTTTTACAACGGCAGTAATCGCATCCAGACGATACAAAGCGAAGAATCCCAGAATTGCAGCACACACAACAATCATGGCTGTCACTATCTGTGGTTTGTTTATGATCTGTTGTCTTACCACTTTTTTTTCTTTTTTTTCATCCACGTTTTCCTCTCCTCCTTCGAAATCCTCTTCTGCTCACAGCAACACAGTTGTTACTGTACACACTGTTACCATTATTACATATTTTATCCTTAAAGTCTATTGCTAAAAATTTTTTTTGCCAGTATAATAGTCCTAAACGTTTTGTTCAGAATCACAATTCAGGTTATACTGCTTTTTTTTACGTATCTGTTCAGAGTTACTGAACAGATATCTGGATATTGGAAACTTGATACCTGATACCTATATATATGTATGTATAAGAAAGGATTTCAACGATGAAACTTCAACAATTACTTAGTTTTACCAGAAAAGCCATAGACGATTACCAAATGATTGAAGAGGGCGATAAAATTGCCGTAGGCGTTTCCGGAGGCAAAGACAGTTTAACTCTCTTATATGCGCTTCATGGTCTGAAAAGATTTTATCCCAAAAAATTTGACCTTATTGCTGTAAGTGTGGACTTAGGCTATGAGGGCTTTGATTTATCTCCAATCACAGACATTTGCAAGGAACTCCAAGTAGAACACGTCATAGTCAAAACAGACATTGGAAAAATTCTCTTTGAGGACCGTATGGAAAGTAACCCCTGCTCCCTTTGTGCTAAAATGCGCAAAGGTGCCTTAAACGAAAAAGTAAAATCTTTAGGCTGTAACAAAGTAGCATACGCCCATCACATGGATGATATAGTGGAAACCATGATACTGTCTTTGATATTCGAAGGAAGATTCTACTCCTTCTCTCCAAAAACGTTTTTGGACCGTATGGAATTGACCGTAATCCGCCCCATGATGTATGTAAAAGAGGCAGATGTAATAGGCTTTATCCATAAATACCATTTACCTATTGTAAAAAATCCGTGTAAAGCGGACGGATACACCAAACGTCAATACGCAAAAGAGTTGGTGGCAGATTTAAACAGGACGCACCCCGGTGCAAAGGACAGGATGTTCCGTGCAATCTTAAATGGTAATATCTCTGGATGGCCGGAACGCAATCCTTCTGCTAAATTGCCAAAGAAAAAGTAAATTACTTCATCCATCTATTGACTAAACTGTTACGAAACTGTCACATCAACACCACAAAGGGGGACAACATCATGGCTGACCGTACCTATCACGAACAAGTGAATATTGAAAACGATAAAAAACTCCGTGAAAAGCTGAGAGAATTTCCCGACTTTTGTAGAGATTTTTTTCGTGGAATTGAATCCAGCACTTCATCCAGGACACGTATTTCCTATGCTTATGATTTGGGAATATTCTTTGACTTTCTAAAGGAGACAAATCCGGAAATCGCCTCTATTGGTATTAAGAATATTACACTTTCTCACCTGGAAAAATTAAAATCTGTAGATATCGAAGAATATCTGGAGTATCTTAAATACTATGTTAAGGACGGAGTGGAGCACACCAACGACGAGCGTGGAAAGGCCCGCAAGCTTTCTTCCTTAAAAACCTTTTTCAACTATTTTTTCAAAAAGGAATTACTGCCAAATAATCCTGTTCTTTTTGTCAGCACACCAAAGATTCACGACAAAAACATCATTCGTCTTGATACAGACGAAATTGCTATGTTACTAGACTCAGTAGAACAGGGAGACAAACTGACCAAAAATCAAAAAAACTTTCACAACAAAACAAAGCTTCGTGATTTAGCACTTCTTACTCTGCTGCTGGGAACCGGAATTCGTGTATCAGAATGTGTAGGAATTGACCTAAATGATATCGATTTTAAAAATGGTGGAATTAAAATTCGACGAAAGGGAGGGAACGAAGTTGTTATTTACTTTGGGCCTGAGGTGGAAATTGCACTGTTAAATTATATTGAGGAGCGAGAATTAACCGAAGCTGTGGAAGGTCACGAAAATGCCCTTTTCCTTTCCCTTCAGAGGAAACGAATCAGTGTCCGAAGCGTGGAAAAGCTGGTAAAAAAATACGCCCAGACAGTTACCCAGTTAAAAAAAATTACGCCTCATAAACTGCGAAGCACCTATGGCACCGCCCTATATAAAGAGACAGGGGATATTTATCTTGTGGCCGACGTTCTGGGTCACAAAGATGTAAACACCACTAGAAAACACTATGCTGCAATCGACGAAGACCGAAGACGTTACGCTGCGGATAAGGTGCATTTACGTGAGGAAAGGGATTTGCTGTAAGGCTTCCGTATCGCACTGTGTATTTTTACTACAGTCCGGGGAACTTTGCGTATCTGTTCAGTGACTCTGAACAGATACGCAAATTATATATTTTTAATATTTGTACTCCATACTGTAATATGGCACCGTCAATGCCTCCCCGGCACAGATTCTGTCTCCTGAAATATGATTGATACTCTTTACCTCTCTGATATAATTCTGGATACCTCCAAATTCCTCACTATTGTATTCATTTGCAATGTCCCATAATGTCTCACCTACTGCCACTGTTACCGTTGTATAATACTTGTATCTTATCATTTCTTCCGCTTTTTCATTTTCATAGGACATTCCCTTCTCATTCCCAGCTTTGGAAATCAATGTGCTGATAGAGATGAAGCTCAAAACAGCCAAACATATCAGCACCACTGAACAAATTCTAAGATGAAGCTGCTTTTTTCTGCTTTCCATGGATAATCGTAAATTTTCTCTTCTCAAACGTTCCTCTCTCTGACTCATAACACTACCTCCGTTTATCAATTCGTACATTTGTTCGTTTTCTTATTTTTATTATATTCATCGAACGTATGTTTGTCAATATGTTCTCGAACAAATTTTCTTGAACAAACGTTTGAAATATGGTACAATCTTTTCAAATACATAGATAAAGGAGATAGGATTATGGCATATGGAAAAATCACAAAGAAACAGTCAGAAATCTTGGAATACATAAAAAACGAAATACTAAACAAAGGATATCCGCCATCTGTGCGGGATATTTGCGAAGCAGTGGGACTTCGTTCTACTTCTTCCGTTCACGCCCATCTTGAAACGCTTGAAAAAAATGGCTATATCCGTCGTGATCCCACCAAACCACGTGCCATAGAAATTCTTGATGACAACTTTAACCTTGTTCGCCGGGAAGTTGTCAATGTCCCACTGGTAGGTCAGGTAGCAGCAGGTGAGCCCATTCTGGCAGTTCAAAATATAGAAAGCTATTTTCCCGTTCCTGCCGAGTATATGCCAGCAAACGAGTCATTCATGTTGCGTGTAAAAGGAGAAAGCATGATAAATGCTGGTATCTTTGATGGTGACACCATCATGGTGGAGCGCACAAAGGATGTTCACAATGGTGACATTGTGGTGGCGTTATTAGATGATTCTGCCACTGTGAAAACTTTTTACAAGGAATCCGATCATATTCGTTTACAACCGGAAAATGATGCCTTGGACCCTATTATTGTTACCGATGTAGACATTATCGGAAAAGTATTCGGCGTACTGAGATTATTTTAATAGAAAAAGGGTATCTGTTCAGTAGTTCTGAACAGATACATAAAAGGATGGTTTGGTAAAACCAAATCCATCCTTTTTTTCAGCCCTTCTTCTTTCTTCCCTGTTTTCGAAGATTTTCTTTTATCTTTCTCACTTCTTCCTGTACTTGTTTTATTTCTTCTTCACTAAACTTTTTCTGGGAGAATCCAATCCGTTCCAAAATTTCAGTCAATTCCCTTCCTCTCTCTTTTGTAATAATGTCTGGATACTTATCTGACAGATATCCAAGCTGCTCCTGATAAGTCAAATGAGCAGTCAAATCCTCTTCTGAGTTTACTTTTTTTGTCATTTCCCACATCAGATGATACTGTGCATACAGATTATCCCGGGAATTTTTTCCATGGGTGGAAAGGTAGCTTTTCAACTTGGGGTGCAACACAATACTTCCCGTTATCACAAAGATTCCCACAAGGAAAATAACGAGGAAATGGGAGTTTAAGGACACCATACGATTCTCATTTTCCTGCCCTGTTATCCCCTCCAAATCATTATTCTCCTGTTGAAAGATGTTTCCAAACAGAGTCCAGAAATCTTCCTCTTCTTCTGTATCTGCTGGTGTCACTTCTACCGGAAACCACCCAAAATCTTTCAGATAAATTTCCACCCAGGCATGTGCGCAGGCATCTGAAACATCAACCTGTACAACCCCAGTTTCTCCAAGAGTGGAATAGCCTGAATAAAAATCACTATACTCTGCCTCAGAAACAAAGTCTGCCTCTGCAAACTGGGTATAGTCAATGGCATACCCTTCTACATACCTTGCCGGTATCCCCATGTTCCGAAACAACAAAGTAGCTGCAGAAGCATAATAGGCACAATACCCTTTCTTATTCTCTTTCAAAAAATAATTTATGGCATCCTTTCCTTTGGGCACCTTCCCCGGTCGGGTGGTGTAGGGATAATTATCCTGAAAATATTGTTGTATGGTGTTTATTTTTTTCTGTAAATTTCCTGTTAGATTCATATCTTCACAGATTTCCTCTATAACGTCTTGATTCTCCTTTGGTATCTGCAAATAACAATCCTCCACAAATACACTGTCCTTTTCCCCCACCTGATTGACATTATATGCCTCCGTGGAGTCCTTTAGACTCAAACTTTGCAGTGGATAATATTCATAGACATAAGAAGTAGACCTGGGAAAAAATGTTTTTCCACCTTCTCTTTTATATTCTTCCTCTTTTAGATTTGTGTAATAAGGTGTATACAGAAATTCTTCCTCAGCATTTACATTCTGGACAATCATTTTTGCCTTCGCAGTCTTGCTGTCTTCTGACTTCTGCCCATAGGCCTCTGCTCTACCTACCCCTTCCCGGTATAATAGTTCCTCTCGCACTCTCCAGCTATATTCTGAACCTTCTGAAGTACTCTGTCCATAATCATATTCCTGCCATTGGTTACCTTTATATATCACTCCGGTATATGCCCGTAAATATAACCGTTCCAAACTGTAGGGTGCAAAGGTAACCCTTAAATGGGTTTCATAAGAGGGCCTTACCGAACTATTCCCACCCAGCTTGCCCTTTCCAATTCCGCCACCTGCTGATGAGCCAAAAAAACTTCCATCCAATCCGTAACGGAACACTTGATAAATCCCCTGGTCCATATCCTTTCTAAACTGACTTTTTGGCAGGGAATTCCAACTATTTTTCGGCAGAAAGGACACCATAATCCCAATACAGCACATGGATAAGACAAAAGAAAACACTAGTACCGAAGCAACCACCTGATATGAATTCTTATAGTCAAAAATGGCTTCTCGTCTTCCAACACTGGTTTTCATTTTTCCTATATAATGATATTTGTACTCTTTATCCTTCCACTTTAATTCTGTGGTCTTGCTGTGTTCCCCAAATTTCAATATCGTCAGAGAAAGGAAAGCAGCCATTGTCAAAATAACATAGAACATCTGGGGAGTTTTCCCTAGGTAAACAGGAATCGCCCAGATAAAAACGCACTGCAGAATAAAACTAAAAAGCCGAATTCCTGATAAAGCGGCTATATTCATCAACATCAAATCAATGATGCCCAAAAATACTATCATATACGTAACTGTAAGATACCTGTTTGAAAAAGTTTCTGAATATTCATTTCCGCCCGGCAACGCAAAATATGCTATAAACTCTTGGTTTACCTCATTTACCACCGCATAGAACCCACTGTTAATATACTCTTTGTACTTTATGGAAAAATTGACAAAACTACCAAAAAACAGCACATACCCTACATCTCTCATCATTGGTGTGATATACATTGAGCCCAAAAAAGCCCCTGTAAGCAGGAAAATTACCAGGACTAATCCACTGCGAAATTGTAAATCCATAGCAGATAGAAATCCCCCCAGCAATCCATAACTCATTATACTAAAACAAATTCCCTTTAACATCAAAAAGTACAACCTGTTCTTTTTTTCTTCCTGTGTGGTATAGTAAACAACTTCCGGGGAGAACTTGGCCTTAAATCCTTCCTTTTGTCTCTTTCTTTTTTTCAATTCTACCCCTCCTTTACAATCACTGCATTTTCCTTTCCCTTTAGCACTACATGTTCCATCCCCTGGGTATATTTACAGCACACATAGCTTAACTTGTGGTCTTTTTGGTATTGCAGTTTGCATTCTTCCTTTTCCTCTGCCATCTCTGACTCAAATATCAAATATAAGCCCTCTCTGATTTGTTTTTCCTCCTCTATCAGAAACCTTTGGTAGCACACTTCCTTTTGATTTCTCCAGATAATCTCTACCGGCTGATTTTTTTCTAACATTTTTCTTATAAAACTAATTGCTAACATTAGTATTTCATCCGGGAGAAAGTGATAGCCACATTGATTTGTGCCGCTTAATTTTTTTGAAAGCAAAGCATTATCTGTGAATTTCTTTCTTTGTGTCTCCTCATCATAGACAACTTTATATAAATCCAGATACAACTTTATGGAATCCTGAGCCATACTCTCTCGCTCTCTGATATAGACTTCATCCCTTTTGGCTGATAATTTCCAGTGAATATCCTTGATTCTGTCTCCTGGAACATAAGCTCTGATACCACTTACTTCTGAGGAATCCATACCAATTCCATGGCTGTCATCCAAATCCTCCATTCCCTCATCCTGTCTGCTATTTCTCTTCTTTTCCTCCATAGGATTTATCAAAAGATTTTCTGGAAAACAATACAGATATGCCTTTGGTGTCAATCTCTTTTCCTTCGCCTTACTTCTGCTTTTACAAATTCCCAAAATCCCTTCTACTTCTATTTTCTTTACTGAAAAACAATATTTTCCACAGGACTCTAGGGATATTGGAATTTCAAGCACCTGTTTTTTTCTCCCATAAATCGGAAATGCAAAGGTTTGTTCTGTCACTTCCCCGGTAAAGCTATTTTTTATTTCTAAAGTCATCAGACCGATAGAAGAAAACAAAAAAGTCGGATGATAAGTTTGGATAACAATTTTATTTTGCTGGTATCTGTATCCTTGTGGACGCTGTAACTGTATGTCTACCTTCAGAGATTTATTGATGAGAATGGGAAATACTGCATCACAAATCACAAGAAATACCATTGGCAGCAAAAAGATATAGAATATTATACTAGAGAAAAAATATCCTGCTACCCAAAACATCAGCCCCCACAAAACCACCAAAAACGTATGTTCTATTCTTCGCACCATAAATCTCCTCCTAGCTTCTAGGCACTGGTACCTCCTTTAGCATAGCCAACAATGCCTCCTGTGCATGATATGATTTTGCCCTGGATTCCCCGCTGATTGTCACACGATGGGAGAGAGTTTCCACAAGCACTTCCTTTATTTCCTGTGGAGAAACAAAATCTTTCCCTTGCATAAACGCATAAGATTTTGCCATTTTTAAAAGGGCAATACTTCCCCTTGGGCTCACTCCTGAATAAAAGTAAGGACTTACTCTGGTTTCCTCTACAATTCGCACAAGATAATCATAGATTATATCATCCACATACACTTGTTCCACCTTTTCCTTCACCTCTAACAGCCTGTCTTTGGTAATTACCGGCTCTAAACCTCTTAAAATGCTGCCAGCATCATTCTTTAGAATATCAATGGCTGCCTGATGGGATGGATATCCCATAGACAGACATATCATAAAACGATCCAACTGGGATTCCGGCAATAATTGGGTTCCAGAAGAGCCAAAAGGATTCTGGGTTGCTATAACCACAAAGGGCTCTGGCAGTTTTCTTGTAATACCATCTATGGTTACATTTCCTTCTTCCATTACTTCCAGTAACGCAGACTGAGTTTTAGGGGATGTTCTATTGATTTCATCCGCTAGTAACAGATTGCACATTACCGCCCCTGGTTTATAATCCAGTTCTCCAGTCTCTTTATTGTAGACGGAAAATCCCAAAATATCTCCCGGTAACACATCTGGTGTAAACTGAACCCTTCGATAAGACAGCCCAATGGTCTTTGCAAAGCTTAAAGCTAGTGTGGTTTTTCCCACCCCCGGTATGTCCTCCAACATAATGTGTCCTCCAGCCAAAATCGCCGCCATAACTTTTGTAATAACCTGGTCTTTTCCTTTTACTGCCCTTTTTATCTGTTCTTCCACTTGTCTGATTTCTTGTCTCATCTACCATACCTCCTCATACATATACTACTCTTTACGTATCTGTTCAGAGCTACTGGACAAATACGTAAATGGAGCAATGCCGACAGATGCATAATTGCCCCATTTTTGTAAAATTCACATTTTCCCACAGTATCAGCAGTAAATGCTGAGACCCGTACTGAATTGTTATCTCTTTTCTACATTCTACCAAATGTTACCTATCTATGTCTACCTTTTCAATTTTTATTCTATATTCATTGATTTTTTTCTTGTTTTTCAAAGCATAAAGAGATATAATAGATGAGATGCTATTGCATTATTCTAAATCGGGAGCGTAACAAAATGAAAATATTAACCTATATGACAAGAACCGATGAAATTCCACAGCTTGGTATACTTCACAAGGAAAAAGATGCAGTGATTCCCTTTTCCTTGTTAGACATTGATTATAAGACCATGATGGAAACCATTTTACATCTGACCCGTGCAGAATTTGAACGTCTGCATCTGGCACAGGTAGATGGTGATATACCTACAATACCTTTAAAGATGTTAAAATTATGTGCGCCAATCCGTAAACCTGCACAGGATATTATCTGTTTGGGAATCAACTATGCGGATCACGAAACAGAGGTCAGTCGGTATGAAATAGAAAATTTAGCCAAACGGGAACCTTATCCTATTTATTTTTCAAAAAGGGTAAACGAAACTACTGCCTGCTACGACACAATTCCTGCATACACCAATCTGGTTGACTCTCTGGATTATGAAGCCGAATTGGCAATTATTATTGGAAAAGATGCAAAAAATGTTTCAGAGGCAGACGCTGAGAAATATATTTTTGGCTATACCATTTTGAATGATATGAGTGCCAGAAATCTACAGACCCGTCACCAGCAATGGTATTTTGGAAAGAGTCTGGATGGATTTACCCCTTTAGGCCCTTACATCACTACATCGGATGAACTGCCTTTGCCTTTGAATTTATCTATACGAAGTTATGTCAATGATGAGCTTCGCCAAAACAGCAATGTAAATCAAATGATTTATCCAATTCCCAGAATTATCAGTGAACTATCTCAGGGAATGACATTAAAAGCAGGAACCATTATTTCTACAGGTACTCCTGCCGGTACGGGAATGGGTTGCAATCCTCCTGCTTTTTTAAAGCCGGGAGATGTAGTTCGTTGTGAAATCGAAGGCATCGGTGCCTTGATTAATACCATAGGAGAATAAAATGAACCGAACATTTCTTTTTACAATAGAAGAATGCGATGATAAGAAAGCCATTGACTTATTCCTAAAGTCACATGGCTTTTCTCGTCATATCCTTTCTAGACTAAAAAATCATGAAAATGGAATTTTGTTAAATGGAAATCACGCCACCACGAAGACACTTTTATCTTCTGGAGACTGCCTGTCCATTTGTATTTTGGAAGAAACATCCTCCCAAAATATTGTTCCAATCAATCTTCCTATGGATATCGTTTATGAAGATCAGGATATTCTGGTAATCAACAAAGCCTCTGACACCCCCATTCATCCCTCCTTAAATAATTTTGATAATTCCCTTGCAAACGGCGTTTCTTATTATTATCAAAACCAGGATTCCCCTTTCGTCTTTCGCTGTATTAACCGATTAGACCGAGATACCACCGGTCTTACCATTATTGCTAAAAATCCTCTCAGTGGGGCAATTCTCTCCTCCATGGTCAGCAGACGGGAAATCCACCGGGAATATCTGGCTATCTGCTCCGGTCAAACCCCTCCCCTTGGAACAGTCAATGCCCCAATAGGCAGAGTCTCCCATTCCTGCATTGAGCGTGAGGTCAACTATGAATGTGGTGAAAGGGCAGTGACACATTTTGAAACTTTAAACTATCTACCGGATAGCCAATTATCACTGGTAAAATTAAAATTGGAAACCGGAAGAACTCACCAAATTCGTGTACATATGAAGCATATTGGTCACCCTTTAATCGGCGACTATATTTATCACCCTGACTACACCTACATAAAACGCCAGGCACTGCATTCCTACCACCTTAGTTTCCTTCATCCCATCAGTCAAAAGCCAATGAACTTCACCGCAGAACTTCCATCTGATATGGCACGACTACTATTATAATAAAAAAGTGCATCTGTTCAAAGTATCAACAAATACCACGGCTGCATAGGCAGGATAATATCCTTAAATATGCCCTGAAATTCTGGGAACTTCATC
This sequence comes from uncultured Lachnospiraceae bacterium, assembly GCA_902767135.1. GTDB lineage: Bacteria > Bacillota > Clostridia > Lachnospirales > Lachnospiraceae > RUG11237. Next base: position 20,096 of record CACXGE010000103.1, read on the forward strand.
TGCATGAAGATATTTTCCTACACATTTTACTATAAAATCGTGATCCCCTACATGGTTCAACCCAGATACAGCAATTACACCATATACGCCTGCATCCTCCAAGCGAATAGGAAAAGCTCCGCCACAGCAGGCATAATCTTTCTCTTCTAAAAAGATATCTGCCATGTTTTTTTCCGCCTTACACATAGATGTATAAAAATTCAGGCTACTCTTTTCCATTAGGCGAACCGTGTTGATTTTTCGTTTTAACCAACTGTCATTTCTAAGGGTCGCCCCATCTGACATATACTGAAATACGCATAACCCATTATTTAACTCAATGCGAATTCCTATGTTAATATCCCGTTTTTTCGCTTCCGCCACCATCATGCTTCCCAATTCCCATGCATCATTGTTTGTAAAATGGGTAAATTGTAATATGTCCTCCTGTATCATCAATACCTGTTCTAAATCTTCAAATTTTTTCTTTTCTTCTGCTGTCATAACCATACCCTCCTATCCATTCCGTACTATGATACTATAAGTTTATCACTCCCATTTTTTTCCGTCAATAAAATACAGAATAAGTTTATGTTTTTTAGAAAAGTTTAATATCTTCCCCTTGTTTTTATTTTCTGTTGTGCTAGAATAAGTACTGATATTTGGTTAATGACAATAAAAAAGGAGAATAAAATGGAAAAAATTACAAGTTTTACAATCGACCATATTAAATTAAAAAAGGGAGTCTATGTTTCACGAAAAGATACCTACGGTGCAGAAACTATCACTACTTTTGATTTAAGAATGACAAAGCCCAACGAGGAACCTGTGATGAATACTGCCGAAATCCACACCATAGAACATCTGGCTGCAACCTTTTTAAGAAATCACAGCACTTACGGTGAGAAAACTGTCTATTTTGGACCTATGGGATGTCGTACCGGATTCTATTTGTTACTTGCCGGGGATTATTCCTCCAAGGATATCTTGCCTTTAATCATAGAGATGTTCGAGTTCATTGCCTCCTTCCGTGATGAAGTGCCTGGTGCCTCTCCAAAAGACTGTGGAAACTATCTGGATATGAACCTACCTATGGCAAATTATCTGGCAAAAAAATACTTAGATGATGTTTTATACCAAATCACAGAAGAACAACTGGTTTATCCTCAGTAAAAAACCTGACAAGCATTACCGCTTGTCAGGTTTTTTACGCTTTATTCTTTTCTTTTCCGCCACATCCACACTCATCAAAACTGTAATAGAACGAGGTTCTGTTGGAATACTCTTCTGTATTTCTAATGGCTGAAGTTCCTGCTCTAAAAGTTCTACCCTTTGATTATCTTCCGTTGTACTAAATACATAGGCCCATTTTTTCCCTTTGGGAAGATTGGGAAGGGCTAACGCATGTGCCTCCCAATGCATATTATAAGCTACATAAAAACAATCATCGCTATGGGTTTTGTCTACACAGACATAATTTCCGCAATACATCACACCCAAATATCTACTTTCCGGAGCAAAATATGGTGTCCATGCCCTTTCACTGTGGTATGACACATCCGGGTACCCACACGCCAGATAATCCAATACCCTGAGTCGTGCCTTCCCAGACAATATAGGATGGCTTTTTCTCAGCTTCACCAAAAATTTTATATATTCAAAAATTTCTGATTGGAGTTTTCCCTGTTTCCAGGAAACCCAGGAAATCTCATTATCCTGACAATATGCATTGTTGTTTCCTTGCTGAGTGTTACAACATTCATCTCCACTCATCAAAAGCGGTATTCCCTGACTCAAAAAGACAAAAGCCAAGGCATTCTTTATCTGTTTTTTTCTAAATTCTACAATCTTCTTTTTTCTTGTTTCGCCCTCTATCCCACAATTCCAGGTGAGATTCTGATTGCTTCCGTCTTTATTTGCCTCTCCATTTGCCAAATTATGTTTCTTTTCATAACACACACTGTCATACAGGGTAAATCCATTATTGTTTGCCATATAATTCACCACTGCCTGTTGTTCTTCATTTTTCCGGATTCGGTATGCAAAATCGCTTACTCTGTTTCCATCACTTTTCAAAATACTCCGTCCACATTCTAAAAATCCATCATTATATTCAATCAGATTTCTATATTCCACCTGCTCTCCCTGCTCATAAACCTCCAAAGTATCCTGATAGTTTTGAAATATTTTGATACCCGAAAGCAACGGTTCCTGTGCCAGTAACACCGTAGGCAAGGCTTTTCCATACAGGTGAACTCCATCAATATGATACTCTTCCACCCAGTATTTTACGCAATCCACAATAAATCCCTGGGTTTTTGAAGAGTCAAAATAAAATTCCATTACCACTTCCATATTTTCTTTATGGAAGGCTTTTACCATATCCTTAAATTCTCTCTGTGGGTTTTTCGTTGCCCCATAAGAAGATTTGGGTGTATAGTAATCTCCCTTCCCGTATCCCCAGTAGTTTAAAACCTGTTGTTCTTCCAGTTCCTCTTGTTGATAAGCAGGCTTATAATTTGATTCTCTTTCTACAAGTTCCTCAAATTCATATGCAGGCATCAGCTCTATGGTAGTCACACCCAGTTCTTTTAAATATGGTATTTTCTCTATTATTCCCAAAAAAGTCCCCTTATGTTTTACCTTGGAATTTCTATGCTTGGTAAATCCTCGTACATGTAATTTATACATAAACATTTCATATGTCTGCAGTTCCGGAAATGTATCATTCTCCCACTCATATTCCTCCTGATAAACACTTCCAAAAATTTGTGCTGCTTCATGGGACCGTCCATACACTTCCCGTCCCACAATTGCCCTTGCATAGGGATCCGGATATACCTTCTTGTCAACTACAAACTGATATAAATAAGCCGACAAATCAACACCGGTAACATAAAAGCTATACACTCTTCCTTTTCGATATTTTAACGGCAAATTGATTTCATATACTTTCTCTTTGGTTTTTCTATCATATAAGCATAGTATTATTTTTTTTACATTCTTTAATGCAATTGTAATCTGATATCCTTGATGATATGCCCAGATACCCATCTGCTTATAATTTCCTTCTTTTATCTCAAGAACTTCCCTGCTAGTTCCCACCATATTCAAAACCTCTCACTTATCTTTGTATCATAGTACTGTATCCGCTCAGAATCCCTTAACAGATAGGGTAAATTATAGCACTTTTTTTTCTTTATTTCAATGCAAGAAAAGCACCTAAGTTACCTCTTTTTCCCTGACTTGCTCTATGAGAAAACAAAAATTCAGGATTGCAGCAGGTACATATATTCGATACATATATATGTTCACTTAAAATGCCGGATTTCCTTAGTATTCTACGGTTACACTCCCATAAGTCCAATTGGTACTTCCCATGTTCTTTTTCATCCATGATAGACCTATGTTCCTCCTCAGTGAATATTTTTTTGAATTCTAACGCCACATCTTCGCTAACCTCATAACACTCCCTGCAGATGGAAGGACCAATCCCCACAATAATATCCTCTGGCTGACTGTCAAACTCTTTCTCCATGGTCTCTACCATTTTTCTTCCAATCGCTCCCACCGTTCCCTTCCAACCGGAATGTGCCAGACCTATCCCCTGATGCTTTACATCCACAAAAAATAACGGCACGCAGTCCGCATAGAAGCAAGCCAGAGTGATTCCAGGTTCGTTTGTGATCAGACCATCAATGTCCTGATAATCTCTTTCCCGTGTGAGCCCCTTTCCCTTATCTTTCACCCCAACACGACGTATATTGGTGGTATGGGTCTGGTCAGACAATACAAAACTATCACTGTCCACTGCCAATGCTTTTGCCATACGATGAAAATTCTCTGTTACTGCCCTTTCATCATCGCCTCTGGTATAACTTAAATTCATAGAGCTGTAAATTCCCTGGCTTACCCCTCCCAATCTTGTAGAAAATCCATGGATAATGGGCAGGTTCTGCATCCCTTTAAATTCCAGATAGGTTACACCTTCTTTTTCAACAATCTCAAATATTTCCTGTTGATTTGTATATTTTACCTTGTTTTTCAAACTCATTTTTTCCTTTCTTCTCATTTACCATCTGTGAAATATAGTTTTACGCTTTCACTTTGCCAATTTGGGGGTTTTGGCTATTTTGATGTCACTAGAATGCATTGATGATATGACGCAGTTCTTCACCTTCTATTGCAATCACATCAAACCGACAGTCTGTGTCAAAAGGTAGTTTGTGACAGGCAAAGAAATATTGTGCCACTTTACGGATTTTTTCCTGCTTATAAAAAGATACCGCCTCCTCCGGATAACCGTGACAATGGTTCCTTCGGTATTTTACCTCTACAAAACATAGGGTTTCTTTTTCCTTAGCCACAATATCGATTTCCCCACTCCGACATCGAAAGTTTCTTGCCAAAATGGTATACCCTTTCTGTTTTAGGTATACCACAGCTTTTTCTTCATAGCAGTCCCCTACCTTTCGCTTATTATACATTTAACTTCCCCTTAATTCTCTCACAATCATCCACAAACACCAAAATCTCAGCTACCACATCATAGAGCTCTGGTGGAATATAATCTCCAATTTCAAGTTTTGACAAAGTATGGGCAAGCTTTGCATCCTTGTGGACAGGTACATTGCTTTCTTTTGCTGTTTCCACAATTTTTTCTGCCACATAACCGTGTCCTGTTGCTACAATTTTAGGTGCACTATCCGATACATTATAGGACAATGCCACCGCAGTTTTTGGTTTCTTATTTTCCTTTTCTTTAAAAAACTTAGCATATTCTCCCAAAATATCACATCCTTATATCAAATGAATACTCACCTTCCATATTAGCCTCTTTCCCCTGGCGTATAAATTCTTCCACCACTTTTGTACTCTCTGGTTTTTTTTCAAATTCTGCGGTAATCTGAAAACCTGATTTTTGTAGTTTATCCATAAATACCTTAGATTTTCCCCTCATATACTTTGCAGTATCTTCATCCTCTAAATAAAAACGGGTTGCTACACGTTTTTCTTCCATGGTAATGAAAATATCTATCGGACCTAATCGTGGCATATCTAAATGCAGCAACGCAGTAAAAGCTTCATTTGCTTCCCTTCTTCTTTTTTTGTTTGTCATCACATAAAGTTCGCTGTTGACTGTCTTTCCAGACAATTTCAACGGTATCTGCACATAACTGTACAGTTGATTTAACTGGTTTATATACTCTACATTCTGTTTTAGGGACTGAGTGTTTTTTACGATATTTTCCGAAGCATTTACATCTGCCTCCACTATCTTTGTATACTTATCCAGCCGCTGACTTAAACTCTCAAAAAATTCTTTCACCTTTTCCTTGCTTAATTCCTGGCTTGATATGGACATTTTATCTTCCAATACCCTGCGAAATACTTTTTGAAACTCTTTTCCCTGAATCACATCCTTAAACTCAGATAGCTTCTCAAGGATTTTATCATAAGCATATTTATTCTCAATAACTTGGTGAGATTTCTCCTCATAAATGGTGTTTTTTTCATTTTGATTCTGTTGTGAAAGGATTTCTTTTTCTCTCACAGGAATTTCTGACTCCGTCTGCGGAAGCTTTCCGTCCTTAACACTCTCTGTCCTTGCATCGATAGCAACCTGATTTCTCAGTTCTTGCGCACCCATAAAGTTTTTATGAACCCTCTGTTGTGATAACGCCCCTTCCTGCGTCCCAGGACTTTGTGTTTCCTGTTTGGTGTCTTTAGATTCAAAGGGTTCCACCTGGCTCAACTCTGCCGGGATCATATCCCGCAACATACTCACAAGCTGCTCACTCTTTAGATGACCGCTTCGAATTGCGAAATACTGGCTTACGTCTTCCGTCAATCTGTATACCTTCTGAGCCAGGTTTCCTCTTTCTGCCTCCCCTAAAACCGCCCCCACAGCCTCCTGGGAAAATGCTGCTTGTTTTGGTATGTTCAGTTTTGAATTTTCAACGATAAGTCTGGGCTGCTCACTGTTTTGCTGTTTCCATTTTGCCTCTAACCGCTCTCCAGCCTCATACTTTTCAAACGCACTATATATCTTTGACAACAACTCTGGGGATGCCATCTCAGATGTGGACTTATCTGCTGTCAAATTACCCGTTACAGCCTGATGTGCCCGGTTTTCTGTCTCTTCTGACAATTTCAAATGTTCTTGAAGCTCCTTTAGGAGAATCTCTGCCTGGTCATTTAGGACTTTTAATCCATCAACCAATTGTTCCATCTCCACTCCCTGACCTTCAAACCTTGACCAGGTGGCCTCTAACTGCTCCATTTGTTCTTGCTGTACATTGGTAAGTGTTTCCGGTGCCAGTCCTGCTGCTGATGGGGTTAGTACCTGTATTTTCTCACTGCGGAAAGAACCCTGTAATCCATCTGCAGTTTCTCTAGATGCTCCATTTGGAGATACCGTTTTCTGAGATGAAGAAGATAAAAACAAATCAGAAATTGTCCTAAAATCTGTGAGCAGGCGGGTTCCTTCTTCCTTTGCACTCCCCGCAAGATATTCTGTGATTTCCTCAGACACTAAGGACAAATCTTCCGACAAACGGTATCCATTATTTTGAAATTCTTCGAATTTTTCTATGTTTTCCTGGCTCAGAAAAAGCCCCATTTTTTTCAGGTCCACCAAAGTATCTATTTTAGTATCCGGATACAGAGTCATCTTCCTCATAAATGAAGTTACTGTTTCCTTATCAATTGGCATCTGCTCCATCATCAAAAGATTTATCAACTGACTGTTTTTTGCATTTACTGGAACCCCTGCATTCTCTAAGGCCTTTAACACCGAAGAATTATTTATGACCACGTCAAACAAAGGCTTGATGGCCAGTTGCTTTTTATTGTTTGACTTTACCATAAAAGCTAACAACTGCCCCTCTTCTAATTCCACCTGAGAATTCAGCGACGCCTGAATCGTTTCACCAGAATCTAACTTTAACATTACTCTGTCTTTCTGCAAGGCAACAATTTCTCCTGCAAACACCTTGCCCGGGGTTAATCCGTACAGGAATGTACCCTCATCTTTTGCAGTTGCTGCATTACTTGCAGAAATTGTCTCCTGTGAGTATGCCGCTATTCCCTGCCTGTTGCTCCCAGTTGTCTGATGTGTGATACCTTCAAAGTCCAATGTTCTCCCCCCTCTTTATGTTTCTTGTTCCGGGCAAAAGTTAATTTCCCCACGATTACACTGATTTGATAAAGGTTCTTCTATGAATCGGACATGGACCATAGGTTCGAATACTCTCCATATGTGCCGCACTCCCATATCCTTTGTGTGCTGCAAAACCATATTCCGGGTACTTTTCATCATACACCTGCATCATCCGATCTCTGGTTACTTTAGCAATAATACTTGCTGCTGCAATAGAGACACTTTTTGCATCGCCTTTTACAATGGGTACTTGAGGTACATTTACCTGTGGTATGGTTACTGCATCATTTAATAGTATATCGGGCATTATCCCCAAATCCTTTATTGCCAATCTCATTGCTTCATAAGTTGCCTGCAAAATATTAATCTGGTCAATTTGTTCCGACGAAACCACGCCTACCCCCACGGCAATGGCCTTTTCCTGAATTTCATCAAATAATTCATCACGCTTTTTTGCTGACAGTTTCTTGGAATCATTGATATACAAAATATCACAATCCTTTGGAAGAATCACTGCCCCTGCCACCACTGGGCCTGCCAATGGACCTCTCCCAGCTTCATCAATACCACAAATATACTCACAGTCCTGGTACTGACGCTCAAAGGCTTTCATTTCATACAATCTGGTTAGTTCTCTTTCATATGCCTGTCTTTTTCCTTCCGCTTTTTCTATAAGTTCCCTGACTCCTGCCCGTTCATCCCCAGCGTACTCCTGCTCAAAGGAAAACACTTTTTCCATATCTTCCTCACATTTTATGCTCAGTGCCTGAAATTCTTTTTTTATCTGGGTTATTGTTTTCATTCTATTCCTCTCCATGTGCCAATACTTCAAATTTGGTTACTGCCCACAGACACTTTCTCCAAAACGGCTATTCAAAAAATGTCAAAGGATAAATTCTAAGACAGGCTTTCCCTAACATCCAGGATTTTTTCACCGGTCCCACTTCATGATCCCGGCTGTCACGACTACAATTTCTGTTGTCTCCCAGCACAAAATACTCATCCTCTTTCAATTGTATCAGTTCCGTAGCAATCCCACCATCTTTGATGACTTCTCTTCCATAGCTTTCTTCTAATTCTTTTCCGTTGATATAAATAGTTCCATCCTCTGCAATCTGTACGGTTTCTCCCGGCAGACCTATCACTCGTTTTATGTAAAAGGTATTTTCTTCCTTCTGATATTCAAATACAACAATATCAAACCGCTCTGGTTCCTTAAATCGATAAGACAACTTATCTACTATCAGATTGTCTCCATCTGTAAGGGTTGCCTCCATGGAGGAACCACTTACCACAGTTCTCTGTCCTACAAATTCTACCACCAAAAAAGTCAACAATAATACAAGGACCAAATAACATAAAAATCCAAAAGCTTCTTTTAGTGCCCCCTTGATGCCTCCAATTTCTTCCTTCTTTTCCTGTTCCATTATAAGCCCTCAGTTTCCGGGAACTCCAATGTAATACGTCCCAATCTTCCGCTTCTGAAATCCTCGATAAACAAAGCCGCGGCCTTAGAATAATCCATCTCTTCTCCCTTAGCCACGCACCCTCTGTTCTTTGCAATCCCCGTCAACACATCAATATTTTCTTTATCTTCCTCTAATTCATATCTTTTTGCCAAAACGCCAGGGTAGTTCTCTTTCAAAAATTTAATTAACTCCATAGCCAATTCATCAATATTTAAAATTTCATCCTTTATGGAGCCGATAAACGCCAGACGAAGCCCAACTGTCTGGTCATCAAATTTTGGCCACAAAATACCTGGGGTATCCAAAAGTTCCACATTTTTATTGAGTTTGATCCATTGTTTTCCCTTGGTAACACCAGGCTTATTTCCAGTCTTTGTGCACGCCTTGCCTGCAAAAGAATTGATAAAGGTAGATTTTCCTACGTTTGGAATTCCCACAACCATTGCACGCACCGGTCTGTTTAAAATACCACGTTTTCTGTCTCTTTCAATTTTCTCTTTGCAAGCCTCCATAACTGCTGCGTTTACCTGTTTTACTCCATTTCCATTTCTGGCATTTACCTTGACCACAAAAAATCCTTTTTTCTTAAAATACTCCATCCAGGCATCATTTTGTCTCTCGTCGGATAAATCTGTTTTATTTAACAGGATTAATCTTGACTTGTTCTTCCCTAACTTATCTATTTCCGGATTACGACTGCTCAATGGAACTCGTGCATCCACCAATTCAATTATCAAGTCGATTAACTTGATGTTCTCCTCCATCATTCTCTTTGCTTTCGTCATATGTCCAGGATACCACTGAAAATGCATGCTCTCATCTCCTTTACTAATCTACAAATCCCATATTACTCATTGGCGATACACAAAACCATACTTTGCCTTCCATGTCTGCCTTGTTTACATTTCCTATATTGGCAAAACGGCTGTCCTCGCTATTATTCACATTGTCGCCCAACACAAAATATTCGTCTTCTCCTAACAAAATGGGCTCCATAGCGATACCTTCATCCTTGATTCCATTGGCAACGAACTCACTTTGGTATGCCTCCCCATCAATGTAGAGAATCCCCTTCTCCACCCGAATGGTTTCTCCTGGAAGTCCTACCACCCGTTTTATATTCAAATGTGTATTTTCGTTTCCGTTTGGACGAAATACCACCACATCCTCCCGTTTGGGGTCTGTTAAAGTATATATAAATTTATTGATAATTACCTCGTCTTTATTGGATAATGTGGGACTCATGGAAGCACCTATGACACTGGTTTTCTCTCCCACAAAATACACCAGCACAAAAGCAATCACAATCACAACAATAATTTCTATTCCAAAGTACAGGATCTCTTTTAACTTTGTGTAATCCATATTCTGTCTTCTCTGCTGTCGCCTGCGTCTTCGCCTTACACTTGCTCTGCTCAATCCAATCACCTCGTTCATTTATAGACAGAAAAGGAACAAGGTATTTCCTTGTCCCTTTATCTTAATTTGAATCGCTATCATTATTTTACTAATTCTTTTACCTTAGCCTTCTTACCGATACGATCTCTTAAGTAGTTTAATTTAGCACGTCTTACCTTACCGCGTCTTACTACTTCAATCTTCTCTACATGTGGAGAATGTAATGGCCAAGTTTTTTCAACGCCTACACCGTTAGAGAACTTACGAACTGTAAATGTTTCTCTTGTGCTTCCACCCTGTCTCTTAAGAACTGTTCCTTCAAAAACCTGGATTCTTTCACGATTTCCTTCTTTAATCTTAGCGTGTACTCTTACCGTATCACCAACATTAAATTCGTCTACAGATGCCTTTAACTGTGCTGTTTCAATTTCCTTAATAATTGCGTTCATTGTGTTTCCTCCTTAATAATCCCGGATGTTCTTAATACCTACTCTTTGGTAACAGAGGACCATCTCTTTTTCTCACAACCTCGACATTGTATCATATAGGCTGGCAAAAAGCAAGAGATTTTTTGAAATCTATATAATTTCTGGTAACAGTTCCGCCTCATCTGCTTCCTGTTGTGCCAGATACTCCCTTAAAAACTCCTGTTCTTTCTTGGACAACACCGCATCCTTAATTAAATCCGGACGGTTCTGCACAGTTCGCATAATGGACTGTTCCCTTCTCCATTTCTCAATATTGGCATGGTGTCCTGACAATAACACCGGTGGCACCTGCTTTCCATTCCAAATCTCCGGTCTTGAATACTGTGGATATTCCAACAGGTTATCATGAAAGGTCTCAAACTCTGCGGAAGTGTCATTATGCAGCACATCCTCTAACAATCTGGAAATGGCATCTATCATAACCATTGCCGGAAGTTCTCCACCTGTCAACACATAATCACCGATAGATACATAGTCCGTAACAATTTCCTCCAAAACCCTCTCATCAATTCCCTCATAGTGTCCGCACAGGAATACCAAATCCTCTTCCTTGGCAAACTCCTCTGCCATCTTCTGATGAAACGTTTTTCCCTGGGGAGTCATATAAATTACCCGGGGGGGTCTCCCGATTTTTTCTTCCACATGGCGATAGGCATCATATACCGGCTGGGCCTGCATCACCATACCTGCACCACCACCATATGGATAATCATCTACACGGTTATGCTTATTCTGGGTAAAATCTCTGATATTTACCGCTTCAATGGACAAAAGTCCCTTTTCCTTCGCCCTGCCAATAATACTGGTATTCAAACCGTCCAGAACCATTTCCGGAAACAATGTCAAAATATGATAATTCATACCTTCGCTCCTAATCAAGTAATCCTGGCATCACATGCACCAGAATCTTTTTTTCTTCTATATCTACCTTTAAAACACATTGTTTTATCGCCGGGAACAAAAGTTCCTTGCCATTCTCGTCTTCCACAATGTAAACATCATTTGCCCCTGTCTGCATTACATCGAGCAATGTGCCGAGCACCTTTCCCTCTTCATCTTCCACTGTGCTTCCAATCATGTCCGCAATAAAGTATTCATCTTTTTTTAATTTCACAGCATTTTCTCTGGTGACAAACAGGCTTTTTCCTTTATATTTCTCTATATCATTAATGTTGTCAATACCTTTGAATTTCAAGATAACAAATTGCTTAAAAAACTTTACACCTTCTATCTGTAAGGTAAGCTGTTCCTTTCCGGTATCCAACACTACTTCTTTCAACTTTTTAAATCTATTTACATCATCAGTTGTAGGGAATACTTTCACCTCTCCACGTATTCCATGTGTAGAAGTAATTGCCCCTACTTGAAGTAAATCTTCCATAAATTCAATTCTCCTTAAAACCTATCATTTCTCTGTGTAAAAAAGGCGTGTCTTTCGACACACCTTTCTATCTTTACTGTGTTGATATTCCATTTTTTATTCTACAATATCCACAGTAACTTTCTTATCTTCTCTCATAGCTGCTGCTTTCACAATGGCACGGATTGCTTTTGCGGCACGTCCCTGTTTACCAATGACTTTGCCCATATCTTCCTTTGCCACACGAAGTTCTAAGTGAAGTTCTCCATCTTTTTCCTTCTCTTCCACAACAACTGCGGAGGGATCGTCAACTAGTGATTTTGCAATAACTTCAACTAATTCTTTCATCTGTTTCGCCTCCACTAGCTACTATTTTTCGATTCCTGCTAACTTGAAGATTTTTCCAACTACTTCTGTTGGCTGAGCACCATTTGCTAACCACTTCTTAGCTGCTTCTTCGTTTACGTGGAATTCGCTTGGATCCTTAGTTGGATCATAAGTACCGATTTCTTCGATGAACTTACCATCTCTAGGTGATCTAGAGTCTGCAACGATAATTCTATAGAAAGGAGCCTTCTTCTGTCCCATTCTTCTTAATCTGATTTTTACTGCCATGTCTTTTCACCTCCTTAAGGTATTTTCTTTATGTTAAAAAGGAAGTTTAAACTTACCTCTTTTACCACCGCGTCCTCCCAATAAGCCAGGCATCTGTTTCATCATTTTCTTCGTCTGCTCAAACTGTTTGATAAATCGATTCACTTCTGCAATATCAACCCCTGCACCAGCAGCAATTCTGTGCTTTCTGGATGGATTTAACAAATCCGGGTTGGCTCTTTCTTTTGCAGTCATGGAAAGAATAATGGCTTCTGTCTTTGCCAAAGCTTTCTCTCCTGCATCGGTATCTACATCTTTCATCTGCATGCCCATTCCCGGGAGCATATTCATGATACTCGCAAGCCCGCCCATTTTTCTCATCTGACTCATACTCTCTAAATAATCGTTAAAGTCAAACTGGTTTTTCTTGAAGCGTTCTTCCATCTCCTTGGCTTTATCTTCATCGATTTCCGCCTGAGCTTTTTCAATTAAACTCATGACATCTCCCATTCCAAGAATTCTTGATGCCATTCTGTCTGGATAAAACTGTTCCAAATCCGACAGTTTTTCTCCTGTTGCAGCATAGAATATTGGCTTTCCTGTCACTTCCCTGATGGAAAGTGCTGCACCACCTCTGGTATCACCATCTAATTTGGTAAGGATAACCCCATCTACACCAATTCTGTCGTTGAAAGTCTGTGCAACGTTTACCGCATCCTGTCCGGTCATGGCATCCACCACCAGTACCGTCTGATGCACCTCCACCGCCTCACGAATATCAACAAGTTCCTGCATCATATCCTCATCTACATGAAGACGACCCGCAGTATCTATAATAACCAAGTTATTACCATTTTTCTCTGCGTGTTCCATAGCGGCTTTTACAATGTTCACCGGCTTATGGCTATCACCCATGGTAAACATGTCAACGTTTACCTTTTCCGCATTAATCTGCAACTGCTTAATGGCAGCGGGACGATAGATATCACACGCCACAAGCAAAGGCTTCTTACCTTTTTGTTTAAACTTTGCGGCTAACTTTGCAGCTGTGGTAGTTTTACCTGCACCCTGAAGACCTACCATCATAATCACCGTGGTTGCCTTTCCCGGCTGAAGTGCAATTTCTGTAGTCTCCGAACCCATAAGATGAATCAATTCTTCATTTACAATCTTGATAACCATCTGTCCAGGATTCAAACCATTCATTACATCCTGACCTACTGCACGCTCCTGCACACTCTTCACAAATTTCTTTACAACCTTGAAGTTTACGTCTGCCTCGAGCAAAGCCATCTTTACTTCCTTCAGGGCAACCTTAACGTCCTCTTCTGTCAAAAGACCTTTTCCGCGAAGTTTTTTGAATACATTTTGAAGTTTGTCTGTTAAGCTGTCAAATGCCATTATAATTCCTCCAAAATCTCATTGGAAATTTTTTCAATCTTTTCTACTAATTTATCTTTTTCCAATGTCTCCTTTTGCTCCACAACCTTGTGAATCTGATGTACCTTATCCTTGATATGAAGAAACTTTTCCACCAAGTGAAGCTTCTCTTCATACCCCTGCAAAACCTTGTTGGTCCGTTTTAACTGATCATGCACACCCTGTCTGCTGATTCCTTTTTCTTCTGCCACTTCCGTGATAGAATAATCACTTAAAACAACATCCTCAAACAATTGTTTCTGATTGTCTGTCAGAAGTTCTCCATAGAAATCATAAAGTAGCGCCTGTTCCACAAATCTTTCCATTTGTCTCACCTATGCTTTCCTATTTCACAAGTCACACGCTTTCACTGTTCCTTGGAACATTACTAAGGATACACGATTGTTTTTTGTTTGTCAAGTGTTTTTTCTTGACAATTCAAAATATTCGCAAATATACGTATAGAGATAAAAAACTCTGGGAACCCCCCAGAGTTTTTCTCCTATCTCATTATTAAATTGTTTCGCATTCTTTTTCACAATTTATTTTGAAATATTCTCTTTTAAATTTTTTACTAATTCCACCGTCTTCTCCAGTGCTTCCTTAATAGAATTGATGTTGCCAATGTGTTGCTGTGCCACATTGTTGGCATCATTGGTGGATGAAATAATAATTCGCAAATGTTCAATAATAACACCTAGTGTATTCTTGATTTCTCCAGCGGAATTTCCACTTTCCTTTGCTAATTTTCCCATCTCTGTAGCAACCACCGCAAAGCCTCTTCCTGCTTCGCCACTTCTTGCTGCTTCTATGGATGCATTCAGTGCCAATATATTAGACTGGGACGCATTGCCACTTATCTTATTTACTACAGATGCTGCATTGGTAACATCTGTTTCTGCTTCTGTGGTAATCTTTGTCATATCTATCAACATATTTGCTAATTGTTCAAAACCACTCACAACTTCCTGCAAGCTGTCACTGATCTTTTCTACAGATGTCTCAAATTCATCCACCACGTTTTTCATATCTTCCACATCCCGTACTGCAACGGTAATTGCAAGACAACCCACTACCTGATGTCCGTCCTTGATAGGAATCAATTTTCCTTTTAAAGCCACCCCAGCTGCATCCTTTGGTAAGGTGTTTTCTATCACGACGCCCTTTGCAATACATCTGTCAAAGGCTCCTGTAGGGTCCTCCATTTTATCACCTATATCCATTCCATCTGCCTTGTATGGTCCTGAAAATGCCAGAATAACCCCTTCCTTGTCCATGACCGACGCAAAGGAATCCTCCCCTTGTGCTGTCCTGATATACTCTAATGCATCAACTACCATTTCTAATTTTTCATTCATATGTAACTCCTCCTATGCCTTCATTATTCTAAGTAATTGTAAATAAACGCTGTCCCTTTATCATACCTTTAAATACAATATCTGAATACTATTATACATTATTTTATATATTTTTCAAGCTTTTCCATAAATGTTATCATTATTTTTTCTGTCAGCTTTTTATTTTTGTGCACATTGCACTAGCTTTAGCTGGCTTTCTCTTTATTTCTCGTTCCAGTTTTTGAAAGCATAATTAGGCAAACCAACCCTATAACCGCCATTGGCAACATGGAAATCACACCAAATCTGCTCTCAACTTCCGGCAGACATTTCTCATTTACCATAAATGCCAGAATGGAGGTTCCACTGTTATTCACAGCATGGGCAAAGGCTGCCGGCCACACAGAATTGCTTTTTTTCGTTAATAATGTAAGAAAAGCATTCTCAAAAATGGTAAACACTGTAAATACCAACATTCCAATCCAGGGTGCTCCCCAGTAGTCCAGTCCAAAATTATGACCAAAACAGATTCCTACATAGTGCCATGCTCCCCAGATGATTCCGCCAAGCACTACACTTTTTACAGGACCAAATATTTTTTCTAACTTTGGCATCATATATCCACGCCAGCCAAGTTCCTCCCCTAACCCTCCGAAAGAAAGCATAATACTGTTCCCCAATCCCACCATTGGAATCATCCACAAAATTGGTCTGATTTCCTTGTCTACCTTTGCCAAATCGATACTTTCCGGAAACAACACACCATCCATCAAAATTCCAAGTTCTCTGGTAAGCCAGGGCAGAAATATTGCCGCAGCCAGAACCAGAATCGTGGATTTTTTCAAATCCAGTCCCAGTTTCAGGGAATTTTCTCCTGTCAGTGCAAGCCCTTCTCTGGTAAACATCCTGGTAAGCAACACTGCAATGGTGGGAGTCAGCATACTGTAGGCCAATAAAAAGGAAGTGCTATCTCTCATCTGCCCCTCACCATCATAATAAGAACTGTTCAAGAAAAAAATAAGTTGCGGTATCAACGCCAATGCAAAAGCCAGTCCCAGAAATATCCAAAGCCTCGCTTTTTCAATTGTTTCCATTGTATTTTCTTTACTCATATTCACTTACCTCCCCAACTTTAAAATGCTTCAAAGTAAAACGATAGGATAAATAATAGATGCCAAGAACGAACCAAAAAACGTTGGTAATTACTGCCACAATGATGTTTTTGTGTTTCATCATAAAGGCAGACAAATCCAGATTATCCGGATTCACAAATAAAAATACCGGGAGCAATGCCAGCATAATAAGCATGATAATGGTGGTGTTTACCTCTCCTGCTTTCTTCACACCTAAAAGCAGATACACAGGAAACTGCACGGAATGGAACAGCAAAAAGACAAGCATCAAACCCATTCTGACAATATTTTCCTGTTGTACATTTTCTATCATCTGCTGGTCTGTGGCACCTATCATAAACGCCATGGATAAAATGTAAATCCCGCTAAGCAATACATAATAAACCACCAAAAATAAAACATACTTTGAAGCCACAAAATCTTTCTTTGCAAAAGGAAGGCTAAGCATATACTTTTTTGACTTGCTCTTTTCATCTTGCCCGAAAATATAATTCAACGACATGGTGGGGAACACAACCAAAACTGCCGAAACCACAGAATACAGAAAATACAGCAAGATATCTGCATATTCCCAGCGTCCCCCCGGAAGTGTAATCCGAAGTCCCACATATACTACTACAAATACCACCAGGGCAATACTAAACCACTTTCCTTTTATTGCAAGAAAATCCTTATACAATAATCCCTTCATTTACAGCCATTCTCCTTTCCTATAATAATTCCCTATAACTTTCCAGTTTTCCGTTCCAGAGCCTTTACTGACAGAAAATAAGAAATTACAAGACACACCACTGCTGCAAACACAAAAATAAATACGTCATAAGTCCCCTCACGTAAAAAAACATAGAATTTATCCGCTACCATATTGAATGTTTTCTCTATTTCTTCCTCCGACATGGGAAGCATCACACTTACAATATAACCGTACAAGACTACCAGCACTCCCAAAAACAGAACTGTGGTTACCATGGTGCTTTTTCTTCCCCCTGCGCAATAGTCGGCACACAGAACTATACTCATAAAAGCAATCATGCACATAGACAGAATTACAATGATACGAGCCACCATAAACATGGTATACATATCCGAAAATAACACAAGAAGTGTTCCCGCCAAAAAAGAACATACACTCCCCAAACCTATGTACAGCAAAGCAACAATATAGCGGCTTGCCACCTTTTTATAATTATTTACAGGTATGACATAGAACACTTTTTCAAAGGACGCTTTACTATCTGAAACAAAACATTCTGTCACCATTTCCCCCAGGGCAATGGGAATGAACAAACCCACCAGAATAGCTATATCATAGGTAAGGACAGATAATGTTGCTGCCTCTTTTGCATCGCCTACCTGGGACAAAACCAGTGCTACATTCCCATACTTACTGCTCAATATAAAAAGCAGGCTGACAACAGCCACACTAATAGTAGCCCTGATAAAAATAAGTATCTGCTTTTTCAGACAATACAAATCTTTGATTAACAATCCCTTCATAACTACTCCCCCTTTACTGCTTTCTATTTACATAAAACACCATAATATCATCCAGACTTGCTTTATCCATAGGGATACCCGGGTATTTTTTCTCACATTCTTTCCTGTTGTTTACCAGAATATCTACACCAAAGACGGATTTGGTGGAAGAAATGATATCTTTAGATGCAATCTTTTCCACATCACTTTTTTTACATTTTAAAATTCCATGTTCTTCTAATAGTTCATCTTTCTCTCCGCTGAGTATGATTTTTCCTCCATTGATAAACACAATCATATCCGCTATCTTTTCCAAATCTGAGGTGATATGAGATGAGAGCATAATTGAGTTTTCTTCCTCTAAGACATACTCCTGAAATAGGGATAAAATCTCACTTCTGACGATGGGGTCCAGTCCACTGGTAGGTTCATCCATAATAAGCAGCTTTGCCTTGTGACTCATTGCAACGGCAATCTGTAGTTTCATTCTCATACCTCTAGAAAAAGTTCCACATTTTTTATTTGCCGGCAATGATAATTTTTTTAACAGGGAGAAAAATTCTTCCTCCTGCCAGTTTTTATAGATATGTTTCATCATGGTAGAAATCTGTTTTGGTGTCATAAATTCATGAAATCCCATTTCATCATATACCACCCCGATATCTTCCTTTAATTCCGGATGATCCACTACATCCTGACCAAAGATTTTGATTTCCCCGCTATCTTTTTTTATCACATCTAACATTGCCTGAATGGTTGTGGTTTTTCCCGCACCGTTTTGTCCAATAAATCCACAGATACATCCAACTGGCACTCGAAACGATACATTCTCCAGTTTAAAACCGCCATAATCCTTTGTTAAATTACTGACCTCAATTACATATTCTTCATATTCCTTTTCATATGAATTTTTTTCCATAGTTTTACCTTCCTTTCCATATTTTTTATTTACTCCCTTTCCTCATACAGGATATGCAGCATCTCTTCCACTTCCTGCTGGGAAATTCCTGCTACATCCGCCTTTTCCAGAACCATTTCCAAATAATTTTGAATCTCGTACAAGATTTGTTCCTTCAAAGCCTCTTTGTTTACTCCTTTCACAAAACTGCCCTTTCCGGTGTAGGACTCTATATATCCCTCCCGTTCCAGTTCTTCATAGGAACGCTTTGTTGTGATAATGCTCACCTTTAATTCCTTTGCCAGCAGTCTCATAGAGGGAAGGGCTTCTCCCTCCTTTAAATCTCCTGACACAATCTGGGCTTTTATCTGTTCTTTTATCTGTTCATAAATTGGTGCATCGGATTGATTCGATATAATAATATCCATAGTTTCACCTCGCAATATATTGTATATATATCATATATACAATATATATTTTTGTCAAGATGTTTTTGCATAATAAAAAAGGTGGGATATTGATATGATCCCCTTTAAGTAGACAAGGTAAATAACCAAATCTACTTAAGGGGGATTTTTTATGTCCAAATATCCTGCAGAATTAA
>CACXGE010000104.1 GCA_902767135.1 uncultured Lachnospiraceae bacterium
ATCGGGCAATGCTTACGCATGAAAAATTGCCCGATTTTTGTTAAATGCACATTTTTGCACGGTCAGCGCAGTAAATGCGCAGACCTGCCTGAACTGTTACCAGTAGCCATCTTACACGTTTTTTATTACTTTACGCAGGAGGAAAAAAAGTGTATAATGGGAAAAATAGCGAGATTTCAATATACATTTATATATAACAAACAGATGGGAGAACTTGGGGATGTCGACAAAAAACACACATGAAGTAAATAAAATTGTAGCAAAGGGGCTGGCCGTATGTTCTTTGGTGGTAATCACATTGCTGATTTTGCCGTACCTGGGTATTTTTAATTTTAGTCCACAGCTAAGAATAATGCTTGGGGTGGAAGGGCTGCTTACCACCTTAAGTCCTATCATCTTTCTAAAGATAGGGATTAAGGATGAAATTCTAAAGTATTATATGTTGCTTATGGTCTCAGTGTTAATTGGCATTCTGGGGACAGACAATGCCATTGGCATTTATATTACATACATACTGGTTCCAGTTCTTAGCTGCCTGTACTTTGATAAAAAATTTACCCTGATTGTCAGTATCATATCATATATCACCATGACCTTTGGTGTTTTCTTTAACACTGCAGGAAAAATGGAAGTGAAATTCTACCATTGGAGTCATATGACTTGCTTTCGTGCTTATATGATAGGGTTTACCCTGGAATATGTAGTTATGATGTTGTTTTTGTATCAGATGGTAAAGCGGGCCCAGAGATTTATGAATGAACAGGCAGAAGCATATCAGCAATTAAAGGAAGAACAGTTGAGATATAATCTGCTCTTTAAAAATTCCAGAGATATTATTGTGGAATATGATGTGGCAAAGGATGAATACAAAGCAACCCGTTCTGTTTATTCTAAGGCAGAAGGTGAGAATCAGCCTGTGTTAATCGAGAATTTTATCCAGTATGTAAAGGAACATCCGTATATTGTCAGCAACAATCGTATAGATGATATTTTAAGCTTTGCACAACAGGAAATTTTTAAAGATGTAGATTTATCTTATGAGAAAGATGGTAAGATCATCCCACTGTGGTACCAGGTGGAAAGTGTGATATGCAAAGACGAAGCCGGGACTTCTATCTGTGTGATTGCGAAGCTGCATGATATTACCCATATGACATTGTCAAAGTTAAATCTTCAAAAACAGCGGGTTGCCCAGATGTGTATGCAGGCAATGGAAAACAAGAAAATGAGCTTGTATGAAACGGTAATGGAGCAGAGTGACTGTCTGAGTGAACACGATTTTACTGTAATGGCTGCGGGACATAGGTTTATGGCACAGATTATGGATGAACTAAAGTATGCTAAGAATTTAGAGGAAACTCTGCAGAAGTGCCTGGAGAAAATGGGACAGTACTTTAATGTGGATAGAATTGGTATCATGGAAAGCAGTTTGTCCGATGGAGCAAACAGACTAAGCTATCAATGGAATTCCAGGGCTGAAAATGAACTGGTAAATTATTTTACATCTATGACAAGACAAGAGGTAGAACGTACTTGTAGAAGTTATGACCAATTGGGATATCTGGAAGTGAATCCAGAACATGGAATTTTCCGGGTAACTACTGAGGGAGACTTAAATATTTTAAACAATGTGATTCTGAAGGTCTTATTAGGAACCCAGTTATGGATTCCTACACTGGCAGATGGTGAGTATAATGGAGCAGTCTTTTTTGACAAATACGATACCACACCATATACCATTGTAGAAAAGTTCTTATTATCAGAGTTGGTGAGTACTCTTTCAGCTTATGTGACAAAATTAAATGCAGAGAGAGCAAACAAGGCAAAGAGTGCATTTCTCTCAAATATGTCCCACGAAATCAGAACACCTATGAATGCAATTCTGGGTATGGCAGATGTTGCTTTAAGGGAAGATGTGTCGGAGAACATGAGAAAGTGTCTTGCTACCATCAAATCTTCTTCCACAGGATTGTTGGCAATTATCAATGATATCCTTGATTTCTCAAAAGTGGAATCAGGAAAAATCGACATCATAGAGGAGAACTATGAAACATTGTCACTACTCAATGATGTAAATACTATGATTCAGGCACGGAATATAGAAAAGAAATTAAGCTTAAGTTTTCAGGCAGATGAGAATATCCCATCCAGCCTTTATGGAGATATGGTGAGGATTAAGCAGGTGATGGTGAATCTGGCGAATAATGCCATCAAATATACCAATGCTGGTTCCGTGGATATCACAGTGGGATTTGAGAGAGTAAGTTCTGACGAAATTAGGCTGAAATACAGTGTGACAGACACGGGAATGGGAATCCGGGAAGAGGACCTTGGAAAATTGTTTAAAATCTTTAGCCAGGTAGACACCAAAAAGAATCACCATAAGGAAGGTACCGGATTGGGACTTGCAATCTGTAAACAATTGATGGATTTAATGGACGGGAGTATCCAAGTGGAAAGTAAATATGGGGAGGGAAGTACCTTTTCCTTTGAAATTCCACAAAAAGTAGTGAAAAACACACCGGCAGGAAAATTAGAAGACTTTGTATATAATGGTAAAAATAATGAAAATATATTATTTCAGGCGCCTACAGCTAAAATCTTACTGGTGGACGATAATCGGATTAACAGAGAGGTTGCAAAAGCATTATTTGAGCCAATGAAAATGCAGATTGATGAAGCAGAAGACGGGGAACAGGCAGTGTTAAAGGTAAAGGAAGAAAGCTATGATCTCATTCTTATGGATCATTTCATGCCAGTGATGGATGGGGAGGAAGCAACCAGAAGAATCCGGAGAATGGAAGGTAATCCAAATCAAGAGATTCCAATCCTTGCTTTGACTGCAGATGCAGTATCTGGGGTCAAGGATAAGCTGTTGGCATCGGGGATGAATGATTTTATTTCAAAGCCAATTGCTCTATCCAGTGCAGCCCAGAAAATAAAACGTTATCTGCCATCAAAGAAAGTGAAGGACAGTGATTTTCCAACTTGACCTTTTAAATGCAAAGTGATAGTATAAAAGCGTATGTGAAAGTTCAAAAGAAAGTGAACAATGGTAGTAAAAAGGTAACTGTGAGAGTATCAGGCAGTTGCGAAAAAAAGATAAAATACGAGGTGTAGAAAATGAAGAACAGTTTTGACCGTTTAATTGCAAAAGTATCAGAGTGTGAGATGAAAAAAGTGGCAGTGGCAGTGGCACAGGATTCCGAAGTGTTAGAGGCCGTTCGTGCAGCAAAAGAAAGAAACATTGCAGATGCCATTCTAGTTGGTGATGAAGCAAAGATGAAGGAAATTGCGGCAGGGTTAAACATTGATTTGTCACAGTTTGAGATTATCAACGAGCCTGATATGATTGAAGCTTCTTTAAAAGCTGTTCAGCTTGTACATGACGGTAAGGCTGATATGTACATGAAGGGACTGATTGACACAAAGAATTTCTTAAAGAGTGTATTAAACAAAGAAGTAGGTTTGAGAACAGGAAACGCCCTCTCTCATGTGTGTGTCTTTGAAGTAAAGGGAATTGATCATTTATTATTCCTGACAGACGTGGCATTTATGACCTATCCAACATTAGAAGAAAAAGTGCAGATTATTGAAAATACCATCCCGGTAGCCCAGGCTTGTGGTGTAGCATGTCCTAAGATTGCTCCTTTGGCAGCCGTTGAGGTGGTAAATCCTAAGATGCCTGTAACGGTAGAGGCAGCAGAGCTTACCAAGATGTGTGAAGAAGGAAAGATTAAGGATTGTATCGTGGATGGACCGTTATCTCTTGACCTTGCAATTGATCCGGAAGCAGCAAAACATAAAGGAGCATTGGATAGAAAGATTCAGGGAGATGCAGATATCTTGTTATTCCCGGATATCCATGCAGGTAACCTTGTGTACAAGGCATTAGTTCACACAGCAGAAGTAAAGAACGGATGTATCTTAACAGGTACAAAAGCACCAGTTATCTTAACCTCACGTTCTGATACATTTGAGACAAAAGTAAATTCCATTGCACTTGCAGCAGTTGTTGCAGAGACAATGAAGAAATAAGAGTAACTGTTCCGTGGTTTTGAACAGTTGCAAATAAGATAGTAATTAGGAGGAAAATTATGGCAATCAAAAGTTTGATTATCAATCCAGGTTCTACATCTACAAAGATTGGTGTTTTTGAAGATGAAACCTTATTATTTGATGAAACACTTCGTCACTCTACAGAAGAAATTTCAAAATATGCGACTATTTTTGACCAGAAAGATTTTCGTAAGGATGTAATTCTTTCTGTATTAAAAGAAAAGAACTTTGATATTAAGGAACTTGGTGTAGTTGTGGGCCGTGGAGGTCTGTTAAAGCCGATTTTAAGTGGTACATACGCTACAACCCCAGAGTTAATCGAAGATTTAAAGATTGGTGTTCAGGGGCAGCATGCATCTAACCTTGGTGGTATTTTAGCAAAAGAGATTGCGGATGAAGTTGGCGTTCCATCTTATATTGTTGACCCGGTATGTGTAGATGAATTATCGGATGTGGCAAGAATTTCAGGACATCCAGAACTTCCAAGAACCAGTATTTTCCATGCGTTAAACCAAAAGGCTGTAGCTAAGCGTTATGCTAAGGAACATGGTAAGAAATATGAAGATTTGAACTTAATCGTTGTTCACATGGGTGGTGGAGTTTCTGTTGGTGCCCATGAAAATGGTAAGGTAGTAGATGTTGCCAATGCATTAGAGGGCGATGGACCATTCTCACCAGAGAGAGCAGGTGCAGTGCCGCCAGGAGCTTTGGTAAGAATGTGCTTTAGTGGAAAATATACAGAAAAAGAAGTGTATAAGAAAATTGTAGGTAACGGTGGTACCAATGCTTATCTTGGAACCAATGATATGCGTGATGTTATTGCTGGTATGAACGAAGGAAAAGAAGAATATAAGCTGATTTTCGATGCGTTTATTTATCAGATGGCAAAGGCAATCGGAGCTGCAGCAACCGTACTGAAAGGAAAAGTTGACCAGGTAGTTGTCACAGGTGGTATCGCTTATTCTGAACTGGTGGTAAATGCAATCAAGGAAAGGGCTGGATTTGTTGGGGAGTATACCATATATCCGGGAGAAGATGAGCTTTTAGCATTGGCTCAAGGAGCCCTTCGTGTAATGAATGGCGAAGAGAAAGTAATGGAATACTAAAATCAAATAGTAGTCATAAAAAGTACTAGGGACCTGCAGTTGCAGGTCCTTAAATTTTGCTGTATGAAGGAGGGTAAAATGACAGAAGGAATCTTGGGAACAAAACAGGAAAAAACAGACTTTTACAAAAAAGTATTTGCCTTGGTGCTTCCTATGGCGCTGCAGAATCTTATCAATACAGGCATTACCACTGCGGATGTGGTTATGCTTGGAAAAGTGGGAGAAACAGTGCTCTCAGGGGCTTCCCTGGCAGGTCAGATTCAGTTTGTTTTGAATTTATTTTTCTTTGGGATTACCTCCGGGGCAACGGTATTAACCGCCCAGTACTGGGGAAAGGGAGATTGTAAAACCATAGAAAAGATTCTGGGAATTGCTTTAAGGTTAGCCATCATGATGGCAGGGATTTTTATGACGTTATCCCTTGTGATTCCTGAAAAGCTGATGCATATCTTTACCTCAGACCCATTGGTGGTGGCAGAGGGAGCAAAGTATCTTCAGATGGTGGCGCCCACCTATCTTTTTATGGCTGTCACAATGGTATATTTAAACATTGCCAGAAGTATTGAAAGAGTTGTGATATCTACCTTAGTATATTTAGTATCTTTATTCATCAATGTGGTGGGAAATGCAGTATTCATTTTTGGGTTGTTTGGATTTCCTGCTATGGGGATTGAAGGAGCAGCCTTATCAACCCTGATTGCAAGAGCGGTTGAGTTGGCAATTGTATTATTCTATGCAAAATATTACAATAAAGTAATTCAAATCAGAATTTCTGATATTTTTGCAAGAAATCCTGTCTTGTTTGCTGATTTTTTAAAGTATTCCCTTCCCGTAGTGCTAAATGAACTGATTTGGGGAGCTGGTTTTTCGGCAAATTCTGCCATTATAGGGCATTTGAATCAGTCGGTGGTAGCTGCCAATTCTGTGGCACAGGTGGCAAGGAATCTGGCCACAGTGGTAAGTTTTGGTGTTGCCGCTGCTACAGCCATTATTTTAGGAAAGGTGATTGGGGAAAACAAACAGCACTTTGCAAGAATTTATGCAAAACGTTTGGTAAAGCTTTCCCTGTTTTTTGGCATTTTAGGTGGAGCCATGATTCTACTTGCTAGACCGTGGATTATACAATTTTTTGCCATGTCAGATTTAGCTCAGGATTATATGGAATTCATGTTTCTTGTGATGGCTGGATTTGTGGTCTGTCAATCCTTAAATACCACTATTATTGTAGGAGTGTTTCGAGCAGGAGGGGATACCAGAGTAGGCCTTTTTATTGATGCGGGGACTATGTGGTGTGGCTCTATTCTGTTAGGGTTTTTTGCAGCCTTTGTATTTCATGCACCAGTGAAAATCGTGTATCTGATACTTTTGTGTGATGAGTTATGGAAACTGCCGTTTAGCTTTGGCAGAATGAAACAGGAAAAATGGTTAAATAACGTTACAAGATCGTAGGGGAATTGGGGAATTGGGGAATATCAATAGAGTTCCCCAATTCTTGTTACTGCCACATAGATTCTTGAAATAGCATACCAGGTTGGGAAATCCGTGACACCGGATATAGGAAGGTCAAAAATTCTCTGAAATGCGGAAACTGCCCTGGCGGTGTCATTTCCGTAGATGCCATCTTCGGCCACAGTAGGGATATTGGTGTACACCTGGGCGATGCGGTTTAGCTGTTTTTGTAATTGTAATACCTTGCTTCCACTAGAGCCAATGGTCAAATCATAGCCTGGATAGGAGGCAGGAATACCGGAAATTTGTTCTGCAGTATTGATATAAATGTTGTTGCCATAATAGTAGCGGATGATTTCTATGGGAGAGTACCCCTGGTCTCCAAGATATTTGCTTCCCCATTGGGTCATCCAGCCCCGGTCTAAGCATTGAACCTGTTTGCCATCACAGTATTGGGTTAGAATAGGCTGTTTTACATTGGGTCTGGATAAGTAGTTGGTAAAAAGCTCATCTACAATGATGGAAATACTTTCGAAATAGTTTCTTCCTGGAATCCACTTATGGTCATATGCGGTGGAGGAGGTGATGGTGAAGTCATATCCTTTGTTTCTGTACCATTCAGTATACACCCTGTTTAGAGTAAAAGATAAAATGGCAAGTACATTTGCTCGGATTGTGGAAGCAGGCCAGGTGGCATAGATTTCACTGCTTGCCACATTTTTGATATAGTCTGTAAATGGAACAAAATAGTCTGAGGCGGAGGAGTCAGAGGGAGGACCGTCATGGACGATAATGTATTCAGGAACTACCACCTTGCTTAACACAATTTCTCCAGATTCTGTAGGTGGTTTTACTTCCTCTTCTGGAATTTTGGGAGGATAGTCTCCAAATAGGGTGTGGGGACCGATGACGAAACGTTCCGGATTTTCACCGGCTGTGTTAGGTACCATATCGATGTCGGCTAAAGCTTCCTGACCGGAGAATAATTCCACACCGCTGACGCTTACCGGCTCATAGCCTTCCGCATTTATCTGCAAAGTGTATTGGCTGTAGGGCTGATTCTCGGAAGGAGACATACTGTACTCTAAAGGAGGGGTGGGCAGAGTGATGGCTTCGGTCTGTCCGGAAGAATCCGTAGACAGCGTCTCGATGGTAGAATCAGGTTCTCCAGTGTAGGATATGGCAACTTGGGCGGATTTGATTGGGATGCTACCCAGAGTAGAGCGCAGGGACACCTTCAGGGTGCCGGTATCTAGCATGTTATCCATATAACACCTCAAAATGAAAACATCATTATAATATATGAGAGGAATGGGGAAGTGTGCATACAGATTCCTAATACACCGTTAAAAGTCAAAAATTGTCAAAAAAAGGACCTTTTTTGTTCTTTATTTGGTTAAAAAACAATGATAAAATTCTATAGAGGTGAAATTGGTTATGTATAACATAGGAATCGTTGATGACGACAAGGCTTTTATTGCGTACATGAAACGATTGCTTCAAAGTGGAGCATGGGAGGGGGAAAGGGTTATATTTTATGAATACTCTTCCGGGGAGGAGTTGGTAGCCCATATGCAGGAACAGGCAGTGTATGATTTGCTCATCCTGGATATTCAGCTTACAGGAATGGATGGACATGAGGCAGCAAGAAAGTTTCGGAAACTCCATCCGGACACGGTTCTGGTATTTTGTTCCGGAGTGTTTTTGCCAACAGTGGAAGCTTTTGAGACTACACCATTTCGGTATTTGCTGAAAGAGTATAGTGAGGAACGCATGAGGGGGGGAACTGGAGGTGGTTTTAAGCAAAATGAGGGAACACAGGGTGATTCCATATCTGAAAGGGAAAAGGGATAACAGATTATGGAGAATTCATCCTAAAAATGTGCAGTATATAGAAATTATCAAAAAAGGAAGCGTACTTCACTGTGTAGAGGATGGAGAACAGGTAGACTATACATCCCAAATGAAGGTGGCAGAATTTTACAATGTATTAAAGGGCTTTGGCTTCTCTTATGCACATAACAGCTACATTGTAAATATGGATTATGTGATTATGGTGAATGTGGAAGAATTGGAATTGGAGTGTGGACAGCGGTTAACCATTTCTAGGTCTCGTTCAAAAGAATTCAGAAAACAGTTTGCACAGAAAATGGCTATGAAATATTGAGCAAAAGGAAGTGTGAGAAAATCAAATGAAGAGTACTCTGTTAAAGATTGATGAAGAGCAGATGAATCACATCAGCTTTTTGGCAGGAGTATTTGTAGATTGTATGGGGGTTTTATTTGTTATGATTTTTTTAGAAGGTACAATACAGGACCTGAAGGGATTGGTAATGTGTCCGTTTTGTATTCTTTTAAAATTTCTGGAGAAAAAACTTGGGGAATGGGCAAAGTATGCGTATATGCTGGTGCCCTTGTCGGCTAGCTTTGTCGAAATTTTATGTAACGATGGGAAATATGGTGCGATTACGCACCTATATTTTTTTTGGATTGTCATTGCAATTGCTTATTACAATAAAAAGGTGGTGTTGTTTTATGGCATTGTCTCGGTAGTAGGTAATATGATACTTATTTCTATTTTTACGGAATCTTTTGAACATCTGCATAATTTGACGGTATGGGCGTACATAGGTATGGTATTTATGATTTCTGTTGGAGTGGCATGGGTGATAGCAGAGAGAATTCAGCAGACTATGGCGTTGGAGGAGCAGTTAAAGAG
Organism: uncultured Lachnospiraceae bacterium; assembly: GCA_902767135.1. Classification (GTDB taxonomy): domain Bacteria; phylum Bacillota; class Clostridia; order Lachnospirales; family Lachnospiraceae; genus RUG11237. The sequence continues at coordinate 9,334 of CACXGE010000104.1, forward strand.
TTACGAGTTGGAACTTTCTTTTATGGAGGAATTGGAAAAAAAAGATGCCCTCCACAGAGAGTTTATCCACAATATGACACATTACTTTACCGCCATTGCACAGCTTGCACGGGGTGAGGAAAACAATCAGCGGATTGTGAATATCTTACAGGATTTAAAAATTGAATTGCAACAAGGGGGAGAGGCATTGTACACCTACTATAAGGTGGTAAATGCCGTATTGTCCCAAAAAAAAATTCAGTGCGAACAAAAAGGGATTGTATATGATGTCTATGTAGAGCCGGAAATGAAGTTTCACATGATTTTGGATGGTGATTTGGTGGTCATACTGGGCAATCTTTTGGATAATGCCATTCGGGCGGCGGATGGTTGTGAAGGGGATAAAAGAAAAGTAGAAGTCCGCATTTTTATGGAGAATAACGGAAGAATTGGTGTGTTTAAGATAAAAAATTCTTATGTAGGCCAGGTGCAAAGGCAAAAGTTGGGTTTTGTCACGACCAAGAGGGAAAGCGGAATCCATGGAGTGGGACTTAGCAGCGTGTCCAGGCTTTTGGAAAAGTATGGGGGATATGTAGAATACTTTACAGAAAACCAAATATTTACCGTAGTGGCAATTCTTCCAGTCAAAGAAAAGTCATATTATGAAAACGGAGTGAGTAAGTAACAAAGTTGTGAGCAAATTTTGCCCCTATTTATGCAAAAATGGATATTTTGTTGATAAGAACTGATGGAATTTGTATAATATGCACATAAAAAGTGTATAGGAGGTACAGTTTTATGGAACTAAATGTTTTAAAAGGTGAAGAAAAACAAATGAATCGAATTATGCTGGGAATAGGTATCCTGGTGCCTGTGGCAGCAGCCATATTTGTAATGTTATTCTTAAAAGGTACAGTAGCAGACTTGTCCGTTCTGCTCATGGCAGCGGCAAATCTTCTGACAGGGGTATTTGAAAAAAGGCTTGGAAAGTACGCCAAGTATTTATACATAACCTCTATGCCATTTTGGGGAGCTGTGGTTATGGTGGTAGGAAATGATGGAAAATTTGGTGCCATGACCCAGGCGTATTTTTTGTGGCTGTTTTTAAGTCTGGCGTATTATGACTTGTCGGTGGTAAAGGCATGTTCTATTTCTACGGTGGTTATTAATTTACTTGCTTTTCTTATTTTCCCAGGGGCATATGTTAAGCTGCATAATGTGGTGGTATGGATTTTTATTTTGATTGTATATGCTTTGGTAGTGGCGGCTAGTGTATTAGTTACTATGCGTTCCCGTAGTCTGTTTCAGACCGTGGAAATGAAGGAAAAAGAGGTGGAACAGCTATTAGGGAAGGTGAATGTGGCTTTTCAAGGTCTTCAACAGTCTACAGAGGTTATATACAATTCGTTAAAGGAATTTGAACAGAATTCCCAGGAGATTGCGGCATCTTCAGAGGAAATCTCAAGCAGTGCAGACATACAGATTGAGGAAGTGAATGGAAGTCTGGACATTTTTAGCCGACTGAATCAGATGATAGAAAATTCGGAAGAAAGTGTGGCAGAGACAGTTGTCAATATGGTGGTTCTAAAGGAGAAGAATGATGAAGGAATTCAAGCAATCCGTCAGTTGTCAGCCAGATTTGAGGATAATATAGAATCTACGAAAAAGGCTACGGAAGGCATTGAAGTTTTGTCTCAGAATTCATCCCTGATTGGTCAGATTATTGAAAGTATCAGCCAGATTGCCAAGCAGACCAATTTGCTTGCCTTAAATGCAGCCATCGAGGCAGCCAGAGCAGGAGAAGCAGGGAAAGGATTTGCAGTGGTAGCAGATGAGATTAATGCACTTTCCAAAGAGTCAGACGATGCGACCAGAAAGATTGATGCAATTTTAAAAGATATTATTGAAATGGTAGATGATATCAGCAAAACCATGAATCAGAACAATGAGATTGTAGAAAAGTCCAACCAACAGTTAGACCATACAGTGGAAATCTTTGAAAGTATGTTGGGTTCGTCACAACAAGTAATTCAGGTAACCGATGACTTAAAATCTGACTTGGGAAATATTGTCACAGTAAAAGAACAACTTTATACAGCCATGCAAAAGTTAGAGAAAATCTCAGAGCAGTCCGTGGGCAGTACCCAGGAAATCAGTTCATCCACGGAAGAACAGGCAGCAAGTATAGAAAATATCTTGAAATCAATGGAAAAAGTCCAGCAGGGAATTGACCAACTGGCACAGATTTTGCATGAATCAGAAATGAAAAAATGAAAGTAACAGTTCAGCAGCTCTGAACAGATACAATTGTTAAAAAAAGGGAGTATAGTTGATATATATGAGAGGCGTTTTCGAAAGGAAGCGCCTTTTTATTATTTGCCGGAGATAGGGATATTGAACATTCATTTGCAGCAAGGTATAATATACCTACAAAATGACGAAAACCAGGAGGCATAGAATGAAAGCGGATAAAAAAGATAAAGAGCTTGCAGGAAATGAAATAATTGAGGAATATATAGCAATATTGCAAAAAGAGCCTTCAGAAGAAATGTTGGCTGTGGTGCTGAGCACGATCAGAAGGCGTATGAAGGAAGGGGGAGAATTTGTGGTGGCACTGGATCCATCCTTGGGAGACCAGTTCAGACTTCAGGCCATGGAGTTGGAAAATGGAGAAAAATGGATGGTGGCATTTACCAGCTTTGAAGAACAAATGAAAGGAAACGCCCAGGTGATGTCTACTTTTATGGCTAAAATAGAACAGCTATTTGATATGGCATTAGCCGAGAAAAGTGTGAAAGGGCTCTTGCTAAATCCATGGAACAGGACCATAATGTTAGATAAGGAGCTGCTTGGCTTGATTAAGGGAGGAATTTGTAAATGACATTAAATGAACTCAAAATAGGAGAAAGTGGACGGATAGACACAGTAGGTGGAGCGGGTGCACTTAGACAGCATTTTCTGGATATGGGGGTGATTCCGGGGGCTGAGATTACACTAGTAAAGTTAGCTCCTATGGGAGACCCTATGGAGCTTAGAATTCATGGGTATGAGCTGACACTGCGTCTGGATGACGCAGAGAAAATCAGTATAACCAAAATAGAGAACATAGAGCATAGATAAACGAAGCAGCAAGAGTCAATATTAGGTAAGGAAAGGAAGAAACATACTCCCCATCCTGCATTGGGAGAGCCGGGAATTCACCACGCAAAGGGTAGCGGTCATCCATTACCAGAGAAGCAGACTCTTACCTTTGCACTGGTGGGAAACCAGAATTGTGGAAAAACTACATTGTTTAACCGTCTTACCGGGTCCAACCAGCACGTAGGAAACTTTCCGGGAGTAACTGTGGATAGGAAAGAGGGAACTATTTTAGGGCACAGCAATACAGCAATTACAGACTTGCCGGGGATTTATTCCATGTCACCCTATTCTAGTGAGGAATTGGTGTCAAGAAATTTTGTGCTGGAGGAAAGCCCCAATGCAATTATTAATATTGTGGATGCCACAAATATTGAGAGAAATCTGTATCTTACCATGCAGTTATTAGAGATGGACCGGCCTATGGTAGTGGCGGTGAATATGATGGATGAACTTACTGGAAATGGTGGTTCTATAGATATCAATAAGATGGAGGCTATGTTGGGAGTTCCTGTGGTGCCCATCTCAGCAGCAAAAAATTCAGGGGTGGATGAATTGATTACCCATGCATTACATATTGCCCATTATCAGGAAAAACCAGTGGAGCAGGATTTCTGCTGTCAAGGCGAACATAATGGAGCGGTACACCGCTGTATTCATGCCGTATGTAATCTCATCGAGGACCATGCCACAAGAGCCAGGCTTCCTCTGCGCTTTGCTGCCAGCAAAGTAATTGAAGGTGACCGACATATTTTAGATAAGCTGAAATTGGATGAAAACGAGCTGGAAATGTTAGAACATATTACTCTGCAGATGGAGAAGGAACGAGGATTAGACAGAAGCGCAGCCATTGCTGATATGAGATTTTCTTACATCAAAAAAGTAAGTGAGGAATGTGTCAACAAACCCAAAGAGAGTAAAGAGCATATAAGGAGTCGGGAAATAGACCGTGTACTCACAGGAAAATATACTGCCATTCCTGTATTTGTAGGAATTATGGCATTGGTGTTTTGTATGACATTTAATGTGATTGGTGCCTGGTTTCACGGATTGTTGGAACAGGGAATAGGGCTTCTTACCACAGTGACAGACCAGGCATTGACAAAGGCAGGGGTAAATCCAGTGATTCATGAATTAGTCATAGGTGGTGTGTTTCAAGGAGTGGGCAGTGTGTTAAGCTTTCTTCCTATTGTGGTAACCATGTTTTTCTTTTTATCTTTACTGGAGGACAGCGGCTACATTGCCAGAGTGGCATTTTGCATGGATAAGCTGCTCCGAAAAATTGGATTGTCTGGAAGAAGTATTGTACCAATGTTAATTGGCTTTGGATGTACCGTTCCGGCAGTTATGTCCACCAGAACTCTTCCCAGTGAAAGAGATCGTAAGATGACGATTTTACTTACACCATTTATGAGTTGTACTGCCAAGCTGCCAATTTATGCTTTTTTTGTTGGAGCATTTTTTCCGAAACATGGGGGAGTGGTAATGACAGGCTTGTATCTTTTGGGAATTGTAGTGGGAATCCTAGCGGCATTTTTATATAAGGGTGTGTTGTTTCGAGGAGAAGCAGTTCCCTTTGTTATGGAACTGCCAAATTACCGTTTGCCAAGTTTAAGAAGTACCATGCAGTTAGTGTGGGAGAAAGCAAAGGACTTTTTGCAGAAAGCTTTTTCTGTTATTTTAATCGCAACCATACTGGTATGGTTTCTCCAGAGATTTGATTTTCATCTTAATCTGGTGGAAGATTCGGCACAGAGTATTATGGCTACGATTGCAGGAGTGATTGCTCCGGTCTTTGCACCGTTAGGATTGGGAGAGTGGCGAATCTGTACGTCATTAATCAGTGGATTCATGGCAAAGGAAAGTGTGGTATCCGTGCTGGAAGTATTGTTTGATGCCCAGGGAGGAATCCAGGCGGTGATTTCAACGGCCTCTGCCGGGGCATTGTTGGTATTTAGCCTGCTTTATGCACCATGTGTGGCAGCCGTTGCTTCGATTAAGAGAGAGCTGGGAAAGAAATGGGCTTTGGCTGTGGTGGTCTGGCAGTGTGTGGTAGCCTGGATTGCGGCCTTTCTGTTTTATGTGATTGCCAGTTTCGTGATGTAGTAAATATGGAATAAAAGGGAACTGTTCCGTGATTCCGAAGAGGTATGAATCCTCCCTGATGATTCAGAGACAAACAACTTATCGGCTCTGCCAACAGTGAAAAGCGGATACGAAAAAACGTCCTAATTAGGTTTGGGACGTTTTTTCCATGACACTGACAGTAGCGCTGCTACCGGCCAAATCCCCGTTGCTATTTAGTTTGGCAGAATACAAAAATCCTGTAATCAGAATTGCCAAAACTCCAATACCTAGAATGACGATGTTTCCTAAATATCTCTTTGGTTTTTCTACATAGTCCAGCTCATTTTTAGAATAGTGATTGAAAAACATAAGTACCATCCTTTCATCATATATATCACGCAAATACATTACAAATGTATCATAGTTGTTTCTTCCCCCGATTGCCTTCCAGGGCATAGCTATCGAATATTTCAGAGGTTGTATGTTAATAGAATCATGATTGTTCGAAATTTATAGTAACATACAAATGTGAAAAAAGTGTTGAAAATAATATTAACTTTTCTTAAGGTTTTTATAAGAAATTTCAAATTTGTCGGTATTGTCCCATGTTCGTAGCTATTTCCAGGTTCTGAACGGATGAAAAATTGTTAGAGAGGCTAGGGGTGACAGAAATTATAAAAAAAATAAAACGAAAAATAAAACAGTGTGAAATAAACCTTGAAATAGACTATAATTTATGGTAGAATTTAAACAATTTGAGCAAAATTTTATAAACTCTCATGGAGAAAGAAAAGTGCCATGATAAATATATTTATGTGGGAGTTTATAAAGTCATGCACACAAATGCTAAAACCAGTATTTGAAGCATGCATGAGCCTTGCAGCACAGTGTAGGGTTCTGATTGCAGATAGTGAATATTTACAAATAGAAAGGACAAGGGTGCACTACATGAAAGCTTTTCTGATACTTGAGGACGGAACAACGTTTGAAGGAACCAGTATTGGTTCACAGAAGGAAGTGATTAGCGAAATTGTTTTTAATACTTCCATGACAGGTTATTTGGAGGTTTTGACAGACCCATCTTATGCTGGACAGGCAGTGGTAATGACATATCCATTGATTGGTAATTACGGTATTTGTCGTGAGGACATGGAATCTTTGAAGCCATGGCCGGATGGATATATCGTAAGAGAACTCTCTAGAATTCCCAGCAATTTCCGCTCAGAGGATTCCATTCAGAATTTCTTGATAGAACATGATATTCCAGGAATTTCTGGAATAGACACCAGGGCATTGACAAAGATTCTCCGTGAAAAGGGTACCATGAACGGAATGATTACCACAAATGAGAACTATGATTTGAATAAGATTCTTCCAAAGTTAAAAGAATATAAGACGGGAAATGTAGTAGAAAAAGTTACTTGCAGTGAAAAGACGGTATTGGAAGGAACTGGCAAGAAGGTTGCACTTATGGACTTTGGAGCAAAGAAAAATATCGCCAAGAGTTTAAACGAAAGAGGATGTCAGGTTACCATTTATCCTGCAGGAACGAAAGCAGAAGAGATTATTGCAGATGCACCAGACGGAATTATGTTATCTAACGGTCCTGGGGATCCAAAAGATTGTGGAAGCATTATTGAAGAAATTAAGAAGCTGTATGACACCGACCTTCCAATTTTTGCAATCTGCTTAGGACATCAGTTAATGGCACTTGCGACAGGAGCAGACACACACAAAATGAAATACGGACATCGTGGTGGAAACCACCCGGTAAAGGATTTAGCAACAGGACGTGTTTACATTTCATCACAGAACCATGGTTATGTGGTTGATATGGATAAGATGGATGAGAATATTGCAGAGCCAAGCTTTGTCAATGTAAATGATGGAACGATCGAAGGATTAAAGTACAAGAATAAGAACGTGTATACAGTACAGTTCCATCCGGAGGCTTGTCCTGGACCACAGGATAGTGATTTCTTGTTTGATAGATTTATGGAAATGATGGAGGTTACAAAATAATGCCAAAGAATGCAGATATTAAAAGAGTATTAGTAATTGGTTCTGGTCCCATTGTCATTGGCCAGGCAGCTGAATTTGACTATGCAGGTACACAGGCATGCCGTTCCTTAAAGGAAGAAGGCGTGGAAGTTATCCTTGTAAACTCCAATCCTGCAACAATTATGACAGACAAGGATATTGCTGATAAGGTTTATATTGAGCCTTTGACCGTAGAGGTGCTTGAGCAGATTATTATCAAGGAAAAGCCAGACAGTGTACTTCCAACCCTTGGAGGTCAGGCAGGACTTAACCTTGGTATGGAATTGGAAGAGTCCGGATTCTTAGCTGAACACGGAGTCAAGCTTTTGGGAACTACCGCAGCTACCATTCGTAATGCAGAAGGAAGACAGGAATTTAAGGACTTGATGGAGCGCATCGGAGAACCATGTGCTGCATCGGAAGTAGTGGAAACCGTAGAGGCAGGTATTGAATTTACAAATAAAATCGGATACCCTGTGGTATTACGTCCCGCTTACACATTAGGTGGTTCCGGCGGTGGTATTGCCCACAACCAGGAAGAATTAGAAGAAATCCTTGCAAATGGATTAAGACTTAGCCGTGTGGGCCAGGTTCTTGTAGAAAGATGTATTGCAGGATGGAAGGAAATCGAATACGAAGTAATGCGTGACAGCGCTGGAAACTGCATCACGGTATGTAATATGGAAAATATTGACCCAGTTGGAGTACATACGGGAGATAGTATTGTAGTTGCTCCTTCCCAGACTTTAGGGGACAAGGAATACCAGATGCTTCGTACTTCTGCATTAAAGATTATCAGCGAGTTAGGAATTACTGGTGGATGTAACGTACAGTACGCACTTCATCCGGAAAGCTTTGAATATATTGTAATCGAAGTAAATCCTCGTGTAAGCCGTTCTTCGGCTCTTGCTTCCAAGGCAACAGGATATCCTATCGCAAAAGTTGCGGCAAAGATTGCCTTAGGTTATACCTTGGATGAAATCAAAAATGCCATCACAGGAAAGACCTATGCAAGCTTCGAGCCAACCCTGGATTACTGTGTTGTAAAGATTCCACGTTTACCATTTGATAAATTTATCATGGCGAAACGTACGCTTACCACACAGATGAAAGCTACCGGAGAGGTAATGAGTATCTGTAACAACTTCGAAGGAGCTTTGATGAAGGCATTGCGTTCCTTAGAGCAGCATGTAGACAGTTTAATGTCTTATGATTTCTCAGATTTAGACAATGAACAGTTAGAAGAGGCACTTCACAGAGTAGATGACAGACGTATTTTCGTCATTGCAGAAGCCTTAAGACGTGGAGTATCTTACGATAAGATTAACGAAATTACCAAGATTGACAAGTGGTTTATCGATAAATTTGCAATTCTTGTGGAGATGGAACAGAAGTTAAAGAGAGAGCCTTTGACAAAAGAGTTGTTAGCAGAAGCTAAGAGAATCGAGTTCCCGGATTCAGTGATTGCAAAATTAACTGGAAAAGAAGAAAAGCAGATTAAGGCACTTCGTGATGAAGCAGGAATCAAGGCTGCCTATAAGATGGTAGATACCTGTGCTGCTGAGTTCGAGGCAAGCACACCATACTATTACTCTTGCTTTGGAAGCGAAAATGAAGTAGTGGAAACCAAGGGTAAGAAGAAGGTATTGGTATTAGGTTCTGGTCCAATCCGTATTGGACAGGGTATTGAATTTGATTACTGTTCGGTTCATTCTACCTGGACTTTTAGAGAAGAAGGATGGGAGACTATTATTGTAAATAACAATCCGGAAACCGTAAGTACAGACTTTGATATCGCAGATAAATTGTACTTTGAACCACTTACCGCAGAAGACGTGGAAAGCATTGTGGAAATCGAAAAACCAGACGGTGCGGTGGTACAGTTTGGTGGACAGACTGCCATTAAGTTGACAGAAGCATTGATGAAGATGGGAGTGCCAATTCTTGGTACCTCAGCAGAAAATGTAGATGCGGCAGAAGACAGAGAAATCTTTGACCAGATTCTGGAAGACTGCTGTATTCCAAGACCTGCAGGTCATACTGTTTACACAGCAGAAGAGGCCAAGGCAGCGGCAAATGAATTAGGCTATCCGGTGCTGGTTCGTCCTTCTTACGTATTGGGTGGACAGGGTATGCAGATTGCCATCTGTGACCAGGATATTGATGAATTTATCGGTATTATAAACAGAATCGCACAGGAACATCCAATTCTTGTAGACAAGTATCTTGTTGGTAAAGAAATCGAAGTAGATGCTGTTTGTGACGGAGAAGATATCTTAATTCCTGGTATTATGGAACACATTGAACGTGCAGGTGTCCATTCCGGAGACAGTATTTCTGTATATCCTGCTCAGTCTATTTCGGAAAAGCAGAAGAAGATTATTGTGGAATACACAAGAAAGCTTGCAAAGGCATTGCATGTCATTGGCTTGATTAATATCCAGTTCATCGCCTTTGGGGAAGAGGTGTATGTGATCGAGGTAAATCCTCGTTCCAGCCGTACGGTACCATATATCTCAAAGGTTACAGGTATTCCAATCGTGAAGCTTGCTACAAAGGTTATCATTGGAAATACCATCAGAGGTTTAGGATATGAACCAGGACTTCAAAAAGAAGCGGATTACATCGCAATCAAGATGCCTGTATTCTCCTTTGAAAAACTTCGTGGAGCGGATATCAGCCTTGGACCGGAAATGAAGTCTACCGGTGAAGTTCTTGGTATTGCTACCACCTTTGAAGAAGCTTTGTATAAAGCATTCCTTGGTGCAGGATTTGAATTGCCAAAGCACAAACAGATGATTATCACGGTAAAAGATGCTGATAAATTGGAAGTGTGTGATATTGCAAAACGTTTTGAGGCTTTGGGCTACAAGATTTATGCCACAAGAAGTACCGCAAAGGTATTAAATGAAAACGGAGTAAAAGCTTCTAAGGTAAATAAGATTGCGCAGGAATCACCAAACCTGATGGATTTGATTCTGGGGCATAAGATTGATCTGGTTATTGATACGCCAACCAATGGACGTGACAAGAGCCGTGATGGATTCTTAATCCGTAGAAATGCCATTGAAACCGGTGTAAACTGTCTCACCAGCCTTGATACAGCAGAAGCTTTGGTAACAAGTATGGAAACAGCAGACAGACAGCATTTAACATTGATAGATATTGCAACTGTAAAGAATCAGTAACAAAACATCTGATGCAAACAGGAAACACACAGGTACTGTGCTTTTGGGTGCAGTACCTGTATCTATATGGAAAGGAGTTTGTAATATGAAGAATTTATTGATTGCTCAGTCCGGTGGTCCTACTGCAGCTATCAATGCTACAGTGGCAGGTATTGTTACAGGGGCAGGTGCCAGCGGAAGGATTGACAAAATTTATGGTGCCGTAAACGGAATCAAGGGTGTACTGGAAGAAAAATTTGTGTCCTTAAATTCAGTATTAAGAGACATGGGATGTATTGAATTGCTGTGTCATACTCCTGCTGCAGCCTTAGGCTCTTGTAGATTTAAACTGGAAAGTCTGGAAAAGGATGAAAGCCAGTACGAGAAAATCGTTCAGATTCTCCGCAAGTATCATATTGGGTATTTTATTTATATTGGTGGCAATGATTCTATGGATACGGTAGATAAACTGTCTAAGTATTGCATTATGCATAATATAGATGATATTAAGGTGGTGGGGGCGCCAAAAACCATTGATAATGACCTGGTAGCAACCGACCATTGTCCGGGATTTGGTTCAGCGGCCAAATATATTGCAACCACCTTCTGCGAATTAGAAAGAGACTGTAATGTGTATGATATGCCTGCCGTTACCATTGTGGAGGTCATGGGGCGTAATGCTGGGTGGCTTACGGCAGCCTCAGCTCTTTCCAGACTAAATGGGGCAGATGGTCCAAGTTTAATTTACCTATGTGAACGAGCCTTTGATATGGACCGTTTTATTGAGGATGTAAAGGCGAAATTAGAAGAGAAACCTGCCATTTTGGTGGCTGTCAGTGAAGGAATCAAGAATAAGGACGGTGTGTACATCTCGGAAAGTGAGCAAAGCGGTGCAAAAGATGTATTTGGACACAGCTATATTGCAGGGGCTGCAAGGGTCTTGGAACATGCCGTGCGGGAACGTATCGGTTGTAAAGTCCGTTCGGTGGAACTAAATCTGATGCAAAGATGTGCAGCTCATGTGGCAAGTGCCACAGATATTTCTGAATCCAAAATGTTGGGCTTACATGCATTCCAGTGTGCTATGGAGGGAATGACAGGGGTGATGGCGGCGATTATTCGAACCAGCTCCAATCCCTATGAGGTGATTTTCCGCAGAGTACGTGTCAACAGTGTGGCGAATCAGGAAAAAACGGTACCTTTAGAGTGGATTAACGAAGAGGGAAATGATGTTTTGCCACCTCTTATGGAATATTTGACTCCTCTGATCCAGGGAGAGGTCCATTCAGAATTTGAAAATGGCATTCCAAAACATATAACTTTATATTAAAAAATAATTGGAAAACAAAAGAAAAACATAAAATATATTACTATCATTTTACGGTAAAAGACTTTGTATTGCAAAAATATTACAAAGTCTTTTAGTTTTTATCCAATTTTACGAAAACTTTGTGTAACAAATAGGAAATTCGCCACAATTATCACAAAAATACTTTATTTTACAGGTAATAAATGTTATGATTTACCTGTGGAACAAAATAATTATGAAATAATCGGGGGATAGTTTTGTAATTATTTTAAAAAATGTACTAAATTTTTGGTAAAAGAATAGTAATAGTAATGCAACAGTTAAGGTTTGACAAATTGGCTGTCAGGGGATAGTAGAAAGGAGAATTTTACAAATGGGTAATGATATTTTAAGAGGACATGTGAATATGCCAAACGGGGAAAAACAGAGTGTATATTTTAGAAATACAGCAGGTAATATTGCAAGTTTTATTGCAAAGAATGTAGATAGAGAAACCAGAGTTATGGTGGAAAATATTTTTGGGAGAACGATTATTAAAACAGTAGGTGTAAACGGAACGTTTGATGGAGTGCAGTCTGCAATTGAACGAGTAGGTGAGGAGTTGGAACTGATTCGCAAAGGGATAAAGAAAGCTGAATTGGAATGCTTTGAATTGGTAAATTTGTTTGGTTATGAACAGGTAGGAGAACAGTTTTAAACAGATTTGTTGGAAGAAACTAAGTGAACCAGGCAGCGCCAGAGTGGGGACTCTGGCGTTGCTTTTTTTGGGATGGTGTTGTATAATGGATTTCATGGATTTTTCTAGGAACTGTGGCAATAGTTCAGAAAAGAACAAGTAAAATGAAAAAAAGGAGGAAAATTTGTGAAGAAAATCATAGATTTAATAGCGGAATCGGTATCTGGCGCATTTGTTGCATCAGGATATGAAGAAAAATATGGAAGTGTATCGGTTTCAAATCGTCCGGATCTTTGTGAGTATCAGTGTAATGGTGCTATGGCAGCGGCAAAAGCATATAAGAAGGCTCCTATTATGATTGCAAATGATGTAGTAGAAAAACTTCAGTCTGTTGAGATGTTTGCGTCAGTAGAAGCTGTTATGCCTGGATTTATTAATATAAAGCTTTCCACAGAATTTCTCACCAGCTATATGAATGAAATGTTAAGTTCGGATAAATTCGGTTGTGAGGAAGCAGAACACAAGAAAACCATCATGATTGATTACGGCGGTCCCAACGTGGCAAAGCCATTGCATGTAGGTCATCTTCGTTCTGCCATTATCGGTGAGAGTATTAAGCGTATGGGAAGGTTTATGGGGCATAAGGTCATAGGTGATGTACATTTAGGTGACTGGGGCTTACAGATGGGACTGATTATTACAGAACTGAAAAAGAGACAACCTAAGCTTGTTTACTTTGATGATAGTTTCACAGGAGAATATCCCAAAGAAGCTCCTTTTACTATCAGTGAATTGGAGGAAATTTACCCGGCAGCCAGCGCTTACGCAAAAGAACATCCGGAATACAAGGAAGCGGCAATGCAGGCTACTTATGAGCTACAGCACGGCAACAGAGGTTACCAGGCATTGTGGAATCATATTCTGGAGGTTTCCGTCAACGACTTAAAGAAGAACTATGAAAAATTGAATGTGGAATTTGATTTGTGGAAAAAAGAATCCGATGCTCAGCCTTATATTCCAGATATGGTAAAGTACATGAAGGACAATGGCTATGCTTACCTTAGCGATGGAGCCTTGGTGGTAGATGTGAAGGAAGAAAGCGATACCAAGGAAATTCCGCCTTGTATGATTCTAAAATCAGATGGAGCATCCTTGTATAATACTACTGACCTTGCTACCATTGTGGAGCGTATGAAGCTGTTTTCACCAGATGAGATGATCTATGTGGTGGATAAGCGTCAGGAATTGTATTTTGAACAGGTATTCCGCTGTGCAAGAAAGACAAAGCTGGTAGATGAAGATACCTCTCTTCGGTTCTTGGGCTTTGGTACCATGAATGGAAAAGATGGAAAGCCTTTCAAGACCCGTGCCGGCGGTGTGATGAGATTAGAATATCTCATAGGGGAGATTACCGATGAGATGTTTGGAAAAATCACCCAGAATCACGAGGTGGATAAGGCAGAGGCAAGGGAAACTGCCAAAGTGGTAGGCCTTTCTGCCATTAAGTACGGAGATTTGTCTAATCAGGCATCCAAAGATTATGTATTTGATATTGACCGCTTTACTTCTTTTGAAGGCAACACAGGTCCATACATCCTCTACACCATTGTGAGAATGAAATCTATCTTGAATAAATACACTCAGACAGGAGCTACCTTAGAGGATATCAAGGCAGTTGCCTTTGATGAGAGTAACGAAAGTGCAAAGAGTCTGCTTTTAGAGGCAGTGAGATTTAACGGTGTCATTGAAAATGCCTTTGCAGAGATTGCACCACATAAGGTTTGTGCCTATATTTACAATCTTGCCAATGCCTTGAATCATTTCTACCATGAGACAAAGATTTTAGCAGAAGAAGATGAAGAGAAGAAAAAAAGCTATATCGCATTGCTGGTACTTACCAAAAATGTGTTAGAAAGCTGTATTGATGTACTAGGCTTTGAAGCACCGGAGCGTATGTAATGAATGTGGTTATCATAAGCGGGGGCAGATTTCCTTGGAAATCTGTTCCTGATTTTTTAGGAAAAATATTAGAAGAATCAACTGTTGTTATGGCTGTGGATGGAGGTCTGTCTTACTGTGAACAGCTAGGTATTGTGCCAGAGCATATTGTGGGAGATTTTGACACAGTAGGAAAGCCTAGGGTGGAATACTATAGAAATCAGCCGGGAATCCTGATTCATGAATATTCTGCAAATAAGGATATGACGGATACCAAGGCAGCAATAGAATTGTCTATAGAGCTTATAGAAAGCAGAAAAGAAAAGGGCAGGATTTACCTTTTGGGAGCAACCGGCAACCGTCAGGATCATATGTTAGCCAACATAGGATGCTTAAGATATGCCACAAGGCGTGGGATAGATATGGTGATGGTGGATGATAAAAATTCTATCCGCTGTTATGATAGGAGTTTTACCGTGGAAAGAAAGGAGCTGTATGATACAAAATATCTGTCCTTGCTGGCATTAGAGCCGGTGAAAAACCTTCATATCAAAGGGATGAAATATGGGGCAGAGGGAATGGAACTGGATATTTTATCTGATATTGGAGTAAGCAATGAGATAACAGAGGATACCGCAGTGGTAAGTTTTGATGAAGGATGCCTTCTGCTCATAGCATCGAAAGATTAGTGGCGGGAGCCAGGGGAGGGAGCCAGGGAACCGGAAGAATGTGGAAAGGAAAAGAAAACATTATGGAAGAAAAACAAAATAAGAATATATTTTTTACTGCATGGCAGTGTATTTATCCGGTGGGGATACATTTTCTACTAAGTATGCTGCTTGGCTTTGCGTATATCTTTGTGGGAGTGTTTGTGCTGTGCTTTCAGGAGGGAATGAAAGGGGGAACAGCCAGTGCTCTGGTAGTACAGGAAATTGTCACAAAGGTTACAGACTCCTATTTGGCAAATGGTTGTTATGTTATATTGCTTCAATCTTTGATTTGTATTCCTTTGTTTTGGTTTTTGATTAAGGGACGTAGAAAGAAAGAGGCAAATCCATTTGGACAGAAAAAATTACAGGGAAAGGACTGTGCTGTTCTTGTGGTAGTAGCTGTGTGTATGTGTATTTCTTTGAATATGATCATCAGTGCCACCGGACTGGATAAGTTATTTCCAGGGTACCAGGATGTGGCAAACACCATATATTCCGGTGGAATTATGATTGAATTGATTGCAGTAGGTGTGGTAGTGCCTATATGTGAGGAGCTTATGTTTCGAGGACTCATTTTTGAACACCTAAATTACCGGGTATCCCTACCTTTGGCAGTGGCAATTTCAGCAGTGGGATTTGGACTTTACCATGGCAATTTCGTACAGTTTGTGTATGCCACAATTTTAGGAAGTATCATGGCTTTATTTTGCAGGAAGTATGAAAGCTTACTTGCACCAGTTACCCTTCATATCAGCGCAAATGTGACTTCAGTGCTGGTTACAGAGACAGAATTGTTGTCAAAAGTTCTAAATACTGCAATTATTCAAATTGTTTTGATAATTCTGACAACTTTGGCATGGATGGGGATTTCCTGGCTTTTATTGAAAAAAAATTTTCGAAAAAAAATGGGATAAAAAGGAGACTATTTCTGTAGTCTCCTTTAAAAATAGCTTAAAATGTCAGAAAACATACAATAAAACAATAAATTATTAAACTATCAGACAATTCGAGAAAATTTGGTGTTTACAGAGAGGAAAAAAAGGAGTAATATAAATCTTGACACAAGAAAATGAGACACAAAATCAGGAAAGGAAGGACAAAAGAGTGAATAAAGACATGACAAAAGACGTGACAGGAAATCGTTTTTCCAGCAAAGTCTTATCAGAAACTCCAGCATTATATGATGCAAGCTTTGAACATGACAACTGTGGTATCGGTGCAGTAGTCAATATCAAGGGTATCAAGACACACCAGACAGTGGAAAATGCATTAAAGATTGTAGAATGCCTAGAACATAGAGCAGGTAAAGATGCAGAGGGAAAAACCGGTGATGGTGTAGGGATTCTCTTACAGATTTCTCACAAATTCTTTTCAAAGGTAGCTAAGGAATTCAAAATTAACTTAGGGGAAGAGAGAGATTATGGTGTAGGTGTTTTCTTCTTTCCACAAGATGAATTAAAACGGAGACAGGCAATGAAGATGTTTGAAATCATTGTCGAAAAGGAAGGCATGGAATTCTTAGGTTGGAGAAGTGTTCCAACAGAGCCATCTGCCTTAGGTCAAAAAGCCATTGACTGTATGCCAAATATTATGCATGGCTTTGTAAAACGTCCAAAAGATGTAGAAAAAGGAATCGATTTTGATCGTAAATTATATATTGTAAGACGAGTATTTGAACAGAGTGTGGACAATACGTATGTACCATCCCTGTCAAGCAGAACGATTGTATACAAGGGTATGTTCTTAGTAGACCAGTTAAGATTATTCTTTAAGGACTTGCAGGATAAAGATTATGAATCTGCCATTGCAACAGTACATTCCCGTTTCTCTACCAACACCAATCCAAGCTGGGAGAGAGCACATCCAAACCGTTTCATTGTACACAATGGTGAGATTAATACCATCCGTGGCAATGCTAACAAGATGCTTGCCAGAGAAGAGACCATGGAAAGCAGCAAATTAAAGGGACAGATGCATAAGGTGTTGCCTGTAGTAAATACCGCAGGTTCTGACTCCGCTATGTTGGATAACACCTTGGAATTTCTGGTAATGTCAGGTATGGATTTGCCACTGGCAGTTATGATTACCATTCCAGAACCGTGGGAAAACAATAAGGAAATGGATCAGAAAAAGCGTGACTTTTATCAGTATTATGCCACCATGATGGAGCCTTGGGATGGACCGGCATCTATCCTCTTTAGCGATGGTGATGTGATGGGAGCTGTGCTTGACCGAAATGGTCTTCGTCCATCCCGTTACTACATCACAGATGATGATTATTTAATCCTTTCATCGGAAGTTGGTGTTATGGATGTGGACCAGACCAAGGTAGTGGTAAAGGAAAGACTTCGTCCTGGAAAAATGCTTTTGGTTGACACTGTTAAGGGAGAAGTGGTGGATGATGAAACCATCAAGGCAAGATATGCCAACAGACATCCATACGGTGAGTGGTTAGACAGAAACCTGGTATTATTAAAGGATTTGAAGATTCCAAATGAAGAGGTTCCACAGCTGAGCAAAAAGGAACGTGCCCAGTTACAGAAAACCTTTGGATACACCTATGAAGAGTTTAAGAGTTCTATTTTGCCAATGGCATTAAATGGAGCAGAGTCGATCGGAGCCATGGGTGTGGACACAGCACTTCCTGCATTGTCAAAGAATCATCAGCCATTGTTTAACTACTTTAGACAATTGTTTGCCCAGGTGACCAACCCGCCTATCGATGCCATCCGTGAGGAGGTAGTTACCTCCACCAGCATCTACGTAGGTGCAGATGGAAATCTGTTGCAGGACAGTGCAGAAAACTGTCATGTGTTAAAGGTAAAGAATCCAATCCTTACCAACACAGATATTTTAAAAATAAAAAATATGAAGGTACCTGGATTAAGGGTTCAGGTGATTCCAATCACATATTACAAAAGTACAAGCTTGGAAAAGGCTATTGACCATTTATATGTGGAAGTGGACAGAGCACACAGAGAGGGTGCAAACATCCTGATTCTCTCTGACAGGGATGTGGAAGAAAACCATGTGCCAATTCCATCCCTCCTTGCAGTGTCCGCAGTACACCAGCACCTAGTCCGCACCAAAAAAAGAACCAGTGTGGCTATGATCTTAGAAAGTGGTGAGCCTAGAGAAGTACATCATTTTGCAACCTTACTTGGATATGGTGCCTGTGCAGTAAACCCATACCTTGCCTTAGAAACCATCCATGAGTTAATCGAAGATGGTCTCTTAAAGAAAGATTACTACGCAGCAGTGGAAGATTACAATAGTGCGGTGGAACATGGAATTGTAAAGATTGCATCCAAGATGGGTATTTCTACCATCCAGTCATACCAGGGTTCTCAGATTTTCGAGGCTGTTGGTATCGATAAGGATGTGATTGACAAATACTTTACCAACACCGTAAGTCGTATCGGTGGAATTACTTTAAAGGACATTGAAGCAGATGTAGAAGCACAGCATTCTACCGCCTTTGACCCATTAGGATTAGAGAATGACTTAACCTTAGACAGTGTAGGAAAGCATAAGATGAGAAGCGGTGGAGAGGAACATATGTATAATCCAAAGACCATTCATCTTTTACAGCAGTCTACCAAGCTTGGGGATTACAATATGTTCAAGGAATACACAAGCTGCCTCGACAAGGAAGAAGGCGCAGGAACACTGCGAAGCCTGATGGATTTCAACTATCCAAAGAAAGGTATTCCAATCGAAGAGGTGGAAAGTGTAGATGCTATTGTAAAGAGATTTAAGACAGGAGCTATGTCCTACGGTTCTATTTCCCAGGAAGCTCACGAGACCATGGCAATTGCCATGAACTCCATTCACGGTAAATCAAATTCCGGAGAAGGTGGGGAAAGTTTAGAACGTCTGACTGTGGGCCGTGACGGCTTAAATAAATGTTCTGCAATCAAGCAGGTGGCATCTGGACGTTTCGGTGTTACCTCAAGATATTTGGTAAGTGCAGAGGAGATTCAGATTAAGATGGCTCAGGGAGCTAAGCCAGGAGAAGGTGGACACTTGCCAGGTGGAAAGGTTTACCCATGGGTGGCAAAGACCAGACATTCTACCCCTGGTGTAGGTTTGATTTCACCACCACCACACCACGATATTTACTCTATCGAGGATTTGGCCCAGTTGATTTACGATTGTAAGAATGCAAATAAGGAGGCACGTATTTCCGTAAAACTGGTATCAGAAGCAGGTGTGGGTACCGTAGCAGCAGGTGTTGCCAAGGCAGGTGCACAGGTAATTCTTATTTCAGGTTATGACGGTGGAACCGGTGCCGCACCAAGAAGCTCTATTCACAATGCAGGACTTCCTTGGGAATTAGGTCTGGCAGAGACACATCAGACATTGATTATGAACGGACTACGTAATAAAGTACGTGTGGAGACAGACGGAAAACTGATGACAGGACGTGACGTAGCTATTGCAACACTCTTAGGTGCAGAAGAATTTGGATTTGCAACAGCTCCATTGGTAACTATGGGTTGTGTGATGATGAGAGTATGTAATCTTGATACCTGTCCGGTTGGTATTGCCACACAGAATCCGGAGCTTCGCAAGAGATTCAAGGGTAAGCCAGAGTACGTGGTAAACTTTATGAGATTTGTGGCAGAAGAACTTCGTGAATATATGGCAAAACTTGGTGTGAGAACAGTGGATGAATTGGTAGGTAGAACTGATTTACTGAAGGTGAAAGATGGCTTAAATGAAAAGGCAGCCAAGATTGATTTATCTGGCATCTTAAATAATCCATATAATAAGGAAAAGAAAGTTACCTTTGATCCAAAGCAGGTATATGACTTTAAGTTAAATGAAACCGCAGATGAAAAGGTATTGTTAAAACAGTTTAAGTCTGCCCTTGACACCAAGACAAAGAGAAGTATTGAAGTGGAAGTAACCAATACAGACCGTTCTTTCGGTACTATTTTTGGTTCAGAAATCACCAAAAGATACGATGATACTCTAGAGGAAGACACCTTTACCGTAAAATGTACCGGTGCCGGTGGACAAAGCTTTGGTGCCTTTATTCCAAAGGGACTTACCTTGGAGCTTGTGGGAGACAGTAATGACTACTTTGGAAAAGGATTATCCGGTGGTAAATTAGTGGTATATCCACCTGCCGGAATCAAGTACAAAGAAGATGAAAACATTATCATCGGTAATGTTGCTTTATACGGTGCAACCAGCGGTAAAGCTTATATTAACGGTGTGGCAGGAGAACGTTTCTGTGTTCGTAACTCAGGTGCCGTCGCAGTAGTAGAAGGTGTGGGAGAACACGGATGTGAGTACATGACCGGTGGTCGTGTTGCCATTCTTGGTAAAACTGGAAAGAACTTTGCAGCAGGTATGAGCGGTGGTATTGCTTATGTATTGGATGAAGACAGCGACTTATACTTAAAGTTGAATAAAGAGATGGTTTCTATTGAAGAGATTACCAATAAATATGATGTAGTTGAATTAAAACAGATGATTCAGGATCATGTTGCCTATACAAATTCGGAAAAAGGTAAATTAATTCTTGATAACTTCAAGGAATACTTGCCAAAATTCAAGAAGATTATTCCACATGACTACAAGCGTATGTTAAATACTATTGTACAGATGGAAGAAAAAGGATTGAGCAGTGAACAGGCACAGATTGAAGCATTCTACGCAGTGAGAGGATAGGAGGGACTAGAAATGGGAAAACCAACAGGATTTTTGGAATATGAGAGAATGACCAGCGAAGCAGTAGAACCAAAAGAGCGAATCAAAAATTTTAATGAGTTCCATACCCCTCTGTCAAAGGAACAGCAGCAAAAGCAGGGCGCACGCTGTATGGCTTGTGGAGTTCCGTTCTGTCAGGCTGGAATGGAAGTTGGCGGGATGACCTCCGGTTGTCCCCTGAACAACTTAGTACCGGAGTGGAACGATTTGGTATATGCAGGTAACTATGAGGAAGCATACAGAAGATTGAAGAAAACAAACAATTTTCCGGAATTTACTTCCCGTGTCTGCCCCGCACTTTGTGGGGCGGCATGTACCTGTGGCTTAAACGGAGATCCGGTTTCCGTAAAAGAAAATGAAAATGCCATTATTGAAAATGCCTATGAAAAAGGGTATGCGGCTGCCAATCCGCCAAAGGTACGTACTGGAAAGCGTATTGCAGTGGTTGGTTCCGGCCCGTCAGGACTTGCGGCAGCAGACCAGTTAAACAAACGTGGACATTCCGTGACGGTATTTGAAAGATCTGACCGTGTAGGTGGACTGTTAATGTATGGAATTCCAAATATGAAATTAGAAAAGCAGTTTATTGACAGAAAAGTGGAAGTGATGAAAGAAGAAGGCGTTGAGTTTGTAGTAAACGCCAATGTAGGTAAGGATGTAAAGGCTGCAAAGCTTTTGAAAGAATACGATAAGGTAATTCTTGCCTGCGGTTCCTCAAACCCAAGGGATATCAATGTGCCGGGAAGAGATGCCAAGGGAATTTACTTTGCGGTAGATTTCCTCACAGCAACCACTAAGAGTCTGTTAGATTCTAATTTAAAGGATGGAAAATACATTTCTGCCAAGGGCAAGAAGGTAGTCATCATCGGTGGTGGTGATACAGGAAATGACTGTGTGGGAACCTCCATCCGTCACGGGGCAGCATCGGTTACTCAGATTGAAATGATGCCAAAACTGCCAGATTGCCGTGCAGAAGATAATCCATGGCCGGTATGGCCAAGAGTCTGCAAGACAGACTACGGTCAGGAGGAAGCTATTGCAGTGTTCGGACATGACCCAAGAGTGTATCAGACCACGGTAAAGGAATTTATCAAGGACAAAAATGGTAATGTGTGCAAGGTAGTTACCGTAAAGCTTGAGCCAAAGAAGGATGAAAAGACAGGAAGAATGATGATGAGCGAAGTTGCGGGAAGCGAAGCAACTATGGATGCGGATCTCGTGTTAATCGCAGCCGGATTCTTAGGAGCTCAGAAATACGTGGCAGACGCCTTTGGAGTCAGCTTAAATGAAAGAACCAACGTTGCAACCAAACCTGGAAAATACAGTACAGATGTAAACAATGTCTTTGTAGCAGGAGATATGCACAGAGGACAGTCTTTGGTTGTATGGGCCATCCGTGAAGGCAGGGAAGTGGCAAGAGAAGTGGACTTAAGCTTGATGGGATACACAAACATCTAATATCATAGGCGTGCCCGGGAACCGGGTTCGCGGAAACGATAGGCGGAGAGAAATCTCCGCCTATTTTTTTTGGTAGGAGCCAGGTAACCTGGTATCATGGCTCCGTGCTTTATTTTACGAAAATGAGAAATTTGTATCAAAACAATTGAATATAGGTAGTTAAAGTGTTATGATACTCACACAGGTTTCAAATATATGACAAGGATACTTAAGTATCCATCTGGCGTTCGCCAAAATTACGCGTAAAAAATATAATGAAGAGGAGAAAAAGAAAGGAAAAAAGAAAAGAATATTACGGGTGAGTCAATACTATAATGGTATCATAATTTAGGACACTTCCTGAGACAAATCTTAATGAATTTGATATACTTTTATTATCAATCAGCCTGCAAATAAAAAGTCAAGGTTAAATTTATAAAAATTGAAAATTTAATACAGGTTGAATTTAAGGTACGACAAATAGACCACCACATAGTGCTGGTCAAAAAATGTGTAGGTTATCAATTAATTGGATTCTGAAAGAGATGATAGATATTCTTTCACTCGTCCATAGTAGATGCGAAGAAATTTATTCGCACCGGCAGTCATGTAAACATAGTAAGGCTTTCCTTGGGAACGCTTCTTGTCAATGAATTGGTAAACAGGATCATCTTCTGGATGTGTTTTTATAAGAACATCCATCACTTGAAATAATGTTTTTCTAAGTGAAGATGAGCCACGCTTTGTTGTAGGTACGCTTTTTTGAGCATAGGAGCCTGATTCGTTTACACCAGGATCTACACCAGCAAATGCAGTAATAGCACCTTTATGAGTAAATCTAGAAATATCTCCGATTTCAGCCATTAGCTGAGGCCCTAAAGATGGTCCGACACCCTTCATTTCCATAACAATGTTATATTCTGGAAGTTTAGCTGCTATTTCATTCATAAGTGTACGCAGTTCTTCAATTGTTTTGGAAGCTGCATCAAGTTGATCTATCGCTTGATGCAGGATTTTCTTGGTAAGGTCATCCTTGGGAAGCACAGGAACAAGTTCCTTTGTTTTTTCATAGATTTCTTCAGCTTTAGAACGACTGAAGTTATACTTCTTGCGTTTGCACCATTTTTGATAGTGTTCGGTAAAGGCATTTAAAGACATATTACGGACGTTCCCGTGAACCGGACGTTCCCGTGAACCGGGTTCGGAGAACCAGGACGTTCCCGTGAACCGGGTTCGGAGAACCAAAAAGAAAGTTGAAAATAAGGCAAAAAAGTTGTTCCCGTGAACCCGGTAACCAGCCC
>CACXGE010000105.1 GCA_902767135.1 uncultured Lachnospiraceae bacterium
GGGCGTCGCACTTCTTCCGCATCGCTATCTGGGGTTTCCACTTCACTTTCGATTTCTGAAACTGCCTCTTTCTTCTGCTTCATAAATCCTGCCACTATCATACCAACACCAAAGGTAACAAAAATAAAAAATGGCAGCGGGGTGGTAATACCAAGTACACACATAGCCGCACCGACCATGAACATTACTTTCGGTGTTCCAAAGAGCTGATTTAGCATTGTCTCACCGATGTCTCTGTCCTCTGAACCTTTCGTTACCAACAAACCGGTAGAAAGAGAGATCACAAGGGAAGGTATCTGAGATACCAGACCATCACCAATGGTAAGAATAACGTACCTTGTAAGGGCATCGCTTACTTCCATATTCTGATACATGACCCCCATAACAATACCACCTACAGCATTGACAGCAGTAATAATTAAACCTGCAACGGCATCTCCCTTTACGTACTTAACCGCACCATCCATAGAACCAAAGAAACTGGCTTCCTTTTGAATCTTTTCTCTTCGTCTCTTGGCTTCCTCATCGCTAATTGCTCCGGTATTCAAGTCCGCATCAATGGCCATCTGTTTTCCAGGCATTGCATCCAAAGTAAATCGTGCAGTTACTTCTGCTACACGTTCGGAACCTTTGTTGATTACCATAAACTGTATTAGAATAAGAATAAAGAAAATGATAACACCGATTACCAGGTTATTTCCACCAACAAATTGCCCAAAGGTCTCTACTACCTTTCCTGGATCACCTGTCTGCAGAATCAATTTGGTAGATGATACATTCAATGATATTCTAAAAATTGTTGTAAACAAAAGCAAGGATGGGAAGAAAGACATATCCAATACTTCTTTTACATATAGACACTGAAATAAAATAATCAAAGCCATTCCAATATTAAACGCAAGCAACACGTCTAACACACCCGAAGGTATCGATATAATAAAGAATACTATTGCGGCCATCAAATATACGCCCACAAACATATCCGCTTTCTTAACCTTCACTTTTTCTTCCTCCATTTCCTCATCATTTTTCTCTGACAACTTATTCTAACATTATTTTCTTTGTGATTCAATGTATTTTGCATATTAAAACTTTTAATTTTTATTTTTTAATCCAAATACATATGCCAATACTTCTGCAACAGCCTGATATAATTCCGGCGGAATTTCCTCTCCCAGCTCTACATTATGGTACAACATTCTGGCTAAGGGTTTATTCTCCACTATTTCCACTCCGTTGTCCCTTGCCATGTCTTTAATTCTCTGTGCCAGAAAATCTTCTCCCTTTGCCACCACAACAGGTGCCTTCCCAGAATCCGCATCATATTTTAGCGCAACCGCAAAGTGGGTAGGGTTTGTGATAACAACGTCTGCTTCCGGTACCGACTGCATCATTCTTCTCTGAGATGCTTGACGCATTCTTTGTTTTATCTGGGACTTAATCTGTGGATCTCCTTCGGAATTCTTATACTCATCTTTCACTTCCTGCTTTGACATTCGCATATCTTTCTTAAATTTCATTTTTTGGTATACAAAGTCTACCGCCGCTACCACCAGATAAAATGCACTAATCTTAATCCCCAAATCTGTCACAATGGTCCCAATAGTACCTAACGCCTTCATCACGGACATATCGTACAAGGAATACAAAACTAATATCTTATCTTTGATTGTCTGATATGCCAAAATGACAATAAAGATAACTTTTACCACTGCCTTTATCAGTTCAAAAAAAGACTGGGCCGAAATGATTTTCTTCACACCCTTTAAAGGATTCATTTTGTTAAACTTAGGCATCAATGGCTTTGCTGTAAATTTCCACTTTACCTGCATAACATCTGACACAAAGGCAACCACAACCCCTACCGCAAAAAACGGCAGCATCATGATTATCATTTCCACCATACCTTTGCGCATCATTTGCATAAACGCTGCCGCTGTATATGTCCCTTCCGTACCAACAAATTCCGGAATTTTAATATAAGTATCATGGTAGTTCTGAATAAAACGTTCCCCTAGCGCCCCAGCATAAACCTTCAAAAGCACAAAAGCCGCAAGAAGAGAAAAACCCATTCCCACTTCACGGCTTTTTGCAACCTGGCCTTCTTTTCTTGCATCTTCTAATTTCTTAGGTGTTGCTTCCTCTGTCTTATCGTCTCCACCCTCTGCAAAAAACTGCAGATTTAGCTTCATATATAAATTATTCATGTTCTCTTTTTTTTCAAACGAACTAATACATGTTTCCAAGGAATGTCACCATCATCTTTTTTGTTTCTTCAAAAATAAAACCGGATATGTCTGGTAACAAATAAACTGTTACAAACATAACCAATAAACCTGTTAATATTTTTAACTGCATTCCCACCACAAACATATTCATCTGCGGTGCTACCTTTGCCAAAACTCCCAATACAACATTCAATATCATCAGTGCCATAAACACAGGAAGAAAAATGCGAAAACCAATCACTACATAATCACCTAGAAATTCCAACATATTGTTATACAGTCCATTGATATCAAACAGTTCCATATTAATAGGTATGAGAGTATACGAATCTATCAACGCTCTCAATATGTAAGTATGCATTCCAGAACACAGTAAACACAACATAATCATATAATTATAAAATGTTCCAGAAATACTTACCTGATTTTTCGTCACTGGATCAAACACACTTACCATGGCAAACCCCATGTCAGTATCTATTAAGTGTCCCGCAAAAAGTATAATATAATTACATATACTGGCTGAGAATCCGATTAACAGCCCTGCAATAGCTTCCTTTATCACGATCCCTGCATAATCAATGGTTGTAGCATATTCCACCTCCATGTAGGGCACACAAAACCAAAGCAATAATGCCACTGCAAAAGAAATTCCTGCCTTTACCTTATTTGGTACACTTGACATAGAAAAAAATGGGGCTACTGCTATAAACGCTGATATCCTCACTAATATGAGAAAAAAATATTCAAAATCCTTTAACGTAAAACCCAAACTAACCATATTATGAACCTATATATACACTAAAATCAGACCATAATTTCACCATAAAATCAGTCATATTGTTTAACATCCATTCTCCCATAAGCATCAGAGAAAGGAAAATTGCCAATACCTTTGGTACAAAGGTTAATGTTTGTTCCTGGATGGATGTTGCCGTCTGAAATATACTGATTAACAATCCCACAACCAGGGAAATCAGCAACACAGGGGTTGCTGTAACAATAATATTCCAAAGTGCGGCCTTCGCTATATCTACAACTACATCAACTGACATCTTTCTCTCTCCTTCTTAAGCACTAATAAAACGTCTTTACCAAATTTCCTATCACCAGACTCCATCCATCCGCCAAAACAAACAATAAGATTTTAAACGGCATTGATATGGTGGTAGGCGGTAGCATCATCATACCCATGGACATCAAAACGGATGCCACAACCATATCTATGACAATAAATGGAATGTAAATCAGAAAACCAATAATAAAAGCTGTCCTAAGCTCACTGATGATAAAGCTTGGCACAAGCACATAAGTTGGAATATCATCCTCCGTGAATTCATTGGGATTTTCTACCTTGTCTATCTCACCTGAGATATCCATAAACAGTTGAACATCTTTTCTTTTCGTCTGTCCATACATAAATTCTCTTAAAGGTTCCATCCCCTTTTCTATGGCCACTTCCTGTGAAATTTCCCCCTTGTTGTAAGGCTGAATTGCATCTTCGTTTATCTGATGAAACACTGGGCTCATGATAAAAACCGTCAAAAATAACGCCAGACCAATTAACACCTGATTAGGTGGTGCCGTCTGGGTATTCAGCGCTGCTCTCGTAAAGTGCAATACGATAATAATACGGGTAAAGGATGTTAGCATAATCAAAATCGACGGTGCTAACGAAATAATCGTCAAAACCAGCAAAATCTGTACAGAACCGGAAAGTTCTCCCGTGCCACTTCCGCTATCGTAAGTCAGACTAAATCCACCATTCTCTTTGGTACTATCCCCATTGTCGCTAGTTGTATTACTAGTTCCCTGGGCCTCACTGCCATTCCCGTTACTGGACGTTGTACTCTGGGTTGTTGTAGCATAGACAGGAATTCCGTAAACATTACCTGCTAATACAGCAATCGCCATGATAAACAGGACGCGCAACAATACATATTTTTTTTTCGTCTGTGCTTTACTTTTCTTCATTGTTTTCATTCTCTTCACTTTCTTTTGACTTATCGAAGAGTTTTTGAACTCCCTTAACCTTTTGAAATACCTCTTGAAAGGTTAACTCCGACATACTTCTTGTCAGATGCTCTATGTCTAGTTCTTCTTCTTTTAATTCTGTCAGAAACGTAACATTTTCCTTACATACTGCTATCACAATATACTTTGCTCCAATCTTCAGAATCTGTATATACTTTGTATTACTAATACGAAAAGTTTCCATCACCTGAATATTGGAGCACTTATGTTGGTTTTTTTGAAGTTTTGCCATCCACCTGGTGGAAACATATGTCAACAATAAAACAAAGACAAATATTACCACCAGGGTAATTAACTGGGCAAAGCTACTCAATCTTGAGTAGCCTGTCATTAACAAAAACATTTATCCAATAACCTTCTTTACCGCTTCAAGAACACGGTCTGCCTGGAATGGCTTTACAATAAAATCCTTTGCCCCCGACTGAATGGATTCAATAACCATTGCCTGCTGCCCCATAGCGGAGCACATAATAACCATTGCCCCTGCATCTGCTTCCTTGATTTTCTTTAATGCCTGAATACCAGCCATCTCTGGCATTGTGATATCCATCAAAACTAGATCCGGTTTCAATTCATTATATTTTTCAACAGCTTTCGCTCCGTTTTCTGCCTCTCCAGCTACATTGTATCCGTTCTTTGTAAGGATATCCTTAATCATCATTCTCATAAATGCTGCGTCATCACATACTAAAATATTCTTTGCCATATCTTTTCACTCCTATACTTTCCTATTCATTGTTAATGTATAATTTCTGTTATTCTGATACCAAAACTTTCTTCAATTACTACAACTTCACCTTTTGCAACGTACTTTCCATTTACAAGTATATCAATCGGCTCACCTGCAATTTTGTTCAATTCAATAATTGTTCCCGGAGCAAACTCCAAAATGTCGTGAATGGATTTTGAAGTTCTACCTAATTCTACTGTAACCTCCAACGGAACATCCATAATCAGGTCAATATTCTCCTGCTGATTCAACATCCCCACATTGTTGGCAAAGGGTTGAAACTGTGCCGGCTGGACATTTACATTCTGCATCGGCATTCCATACCCCATCGGCATACCCTGCATCATAGGCATTCCCTGCATTGGCATTCCCTGCATCGGCATTCCTTGCATTGGCATTCCCTGCATTCCCATATCCATCTGTGGCATTCCCATTCCCATATCCGCCTGTGGCATCTGCTGTGGCTGTGGAGTCGGTTCTGGTTCTGGTGCTGGTTTTGCTTCCTCTGCACCTCCTCCGCCTAAATCCAAAGTCCCTGAAATAAAACTTTCATAGAGACTCTTCGCAAACTCTACTGGGTACAATTGCATGATTGTGCTATCAACCAAATCCCCTATTTCCATCCGAAAAGCCACCTTACAGAACTGACCTGACAAATAACCCGCCATGGCAGATTCAACAAAGTTGTCATTCATATCCACCAGACTAGCCTGTGGTGGACTGATATCAATCATCATGTTTAACATGTTTGATAAAGATGTGGCTGATGATCCCATCATCTGGTTCATTGCCTCACTAATGGCACTAAGATGCAATTCACCCAACTCGCCATCTGTGTTAGTCCCATCTCCTCCCATCATTAAATCTGCAATTACTTTTACATCCTGTTCCTTCAAAACTAAGATATTTTTTCCATCCAAACCTACAGTGTAGGATAACTGTATAAATACACATGGTCTATCATAGTTTTTCGAAATTTCTTCCCAATTTGTAAGAGATACGGTTGGTGTGGTAATTGTTACTCTTTGGTTTACCAAAGAATACAATGTAGTTGCTGCCGTCCCCATACTGATATTGGCAATCTCACCTATAGCGTCTTTCTCTTCTTCGGACAACTCTCCACCTATGGAATCTTGGGCACCCACACTGTCATCCCCACCATTAAGTAAGGCATTTATCTCTTCCTGGGATAACATTCCTTCCATAAACTCACTGCTCCTCTCTTATTACTGATGTGATTCTTACGGCGTACTTTTTTTCCGTAGAACCTGGCAATGCAGTAAACTTTCTTATATTTCCTACATATATGCTCAATTCGTCCTCCACCTTGGTGTCCAGACGAATCACATCACCAATTTGTAAATTTGTAAAATCACTGACAGAAATTGAACTTTTTCCTAACAGTGCTTTCACAGGGATATTTGCTTTTGAAATCAAATACTCAATGGTTTGCTGATAAGCTCCATCTTCTGTATCCTTCATTGTTGAGAACCAATATTTGGTATTCAACTTATCCATAACATCTTCCAGACACAAGAACGGCAAACAGATATTCATCAAACCGTCCACATCCCCTATGGTGATATTTAATGTTACTAACGCAATCATTTCACTTGGGGAAATAATCTGCGCAAACTGGGAATTTGTTTCGATTCGCTCTAATCTAGGACTGATATCGACAACAGTTTCCCAAGGCACTCTTAAAAGCTCTACACATGTATTAAACACACGTTCCATAATAGCCAGCTCTATCTCTGAGAATTCTCTCGTCTTCTCCAGTGCCACTCCCTGACCGCCTAACATTCTGTCAATCATGGCAAATGCCAAGTTCGGTGCTAATTCCAAAACCACATTTCCAGGCAGTGTGGAAAAATTAGTTATCCCTAACACCACCGGATTTGATAATGAGTTCGAGAATTCTGAATATGTCAAGGCTTCTGAATTTATCACTTCCACCTGAACATTCTTTCTTAAATATACCGGAAGATTGGTTGCCAACAGTCTTCCGTAATGTTCAAAAATAATCTCAAGAGTTCTTAAATGCTCCTTGGAGAACTTAGCGGGTCTGACAAAATCATAATCTTTTACCTGCTTTTCCTGTTTCTCTTTCATGTCCTCCGCATCTAATTCACCACTGCTAAGTTGTCGCATCAGTGCGTCAATCTCGTCCTGAGACAGTATATCACTCATTACTTCACCACCTTTGTTACATTTATGATTAAAAATTACTGGTAAATTACATCACTAAATGTAACATCAATAATAAAATCTGAATCAAATTTTTCCTGTAACTTCTTTACAATTTCCTGTCGAATACCGGCAGCATCCACCTGGTATTCTTCCATTGTGTAACTAGAAACCACATCGCTTACAATTCCTTTGATAATACTTTTTCTTTCAGCAATCGTTTCCCCATATGCCTTATATCCATCACTTTTCTTATTCATGGAAATACTTACTGCTGTCACCAGATAATGAGTTTTTCCATCCTCACCCATCTTAAAGTTGATGGTCATGGTTTCTCCATCCGTCATATCCTGTACATCAATATCAGCCATAGACACCTTCTCTTCTTCACCCTCTTCACTGGCTAATTCAATGTCTAAAATACTGCAAATCTGGGTCACCATTTTGTTTGTTTTCTTTGCTGCTGGTAACACAGAAAAAATCATTACACAGTTTAGCACCAGGTTTACCAATACCAAAGCTAAAATCAATACACTAAGTAAATTTTTTTTCATAACGTCTGTCCCCTTCTTTTTATTTAATCTAGTAGATTGGAATAGATTTTTATTTCAACCCTACGATTTCTCATTCTTCCTTCTGCTGTGGAATTATCAGCTACCGGTACGTACTCACCCCTGCCAGAATGTTTTAAATTCACAGGATCCAGCTCCGATACTTCCAGCAGATAATTAAATACAGAAAGTGCTCTAAAGCTTGATAACTCATTATTATCCTTAAACTCCGATGTGTGAATTGGTACATTATCTGTATGTCCTTCAATTTCAATGGTATGATCCTTATACTTTGTTAGAATCAAAGCCAGTTTATCCAACACCGGCATAGACTCCTCTTTTATTTTAGCACTACCCGAGTCAAATAGCAATGCACCATTTAAAGTTAAAGTTACATATTGTCCATTAAAATCCACATCAAGTTCTGCATCAATATTATTCTTTTCTGCAAGACTTTCCACTTCCTCGGCTATCTTTTCTGTTTCCGCGAGCTGTTCTTCCTTCACCTCTGTAATGGCATCATCCTGCTCCTGTTCCTCTGATTCATACCCCATATTGTTAATCTTGTCAGCAAGTTCATTTAGCTGGCTGACACCATTTGATATCAAAACTCCATCACCAATGGCCTGTGCCCCTCCTGACATGATACTAAAACTGTTTGACAGGGAAGCCGCCAGTTCTTCGAATTTCTCTGCATCCACTGTGGACATAGAGAACAACAATACAAAGAAACACAACAACAAATTCATAAGGTCTGAGAAAGTGGCCATCCAGGGAGCCAGACCCTTTGGTGGGTCCTCCTGTCTTTTTTTAGCCATCAGCCTCACCTCCGCCTTCTTCTGCTTCAAAGGCTGCTCTTTGCGCCGGTGATAAGAATGACTTTAACTTTTCACCGATAACACGCGGATTTTCACCAGCCTGAATAGATAACAGACCTTCAATAATGACAACCTTGACTCTATACTCAGCCTCGTGATTTACCTTTAACTTATTTGAGGTTGGAGTTGCAATCCAGTTGGCAAGCACCGAACCATAAAAAGTGGTAATCAACGCTACCGCCATGGAAGGACCAATGGCCGAAGGATCATCCAACTTCTTTAACATGTTAACCAAACCAATCAAGGTACCAATCATACCCCAGGCAGGACCCATGGACGCAATGTTGTCCCAATGTGTCATATTTTTCTTATGTCTTGTCTCCATACATTCCAGCTCTGTTTCCAGAATCGCCCTTACTAACTCCGGATCCGTACCATCTACAACAAGCAAGACACCTTTTTTTAAGAATTCGTCTTCCAAATTGTTGGCTGCTTCTTCCAATGCCAATAATCCTTCTTTACGTGCAATGTTGGATAACTCCATTACACTCTTAATTGTTCCGGCTTCATCTAATGCCGGAGCCTTAAAGGTAATGGTAATACTTTTCATACCATTTATGTAATCTTTCAGACTGGAACTGGCCAACACCGCCATAAATGCGCCACCAAAGGTTACCAGCACTGAGGTCAAATCCCAGAAGTTTCCGATAGCTGCCGCTCCTTGATCCCCTGTCATAATCGCCAGAAGCATAAGACCAATACAGCCTATCAGACCAATTATTGTAGCTAAATCCATTACTCACCCACTCCTATTTTCTTATTTATATGAAAAGCAATTTCCCATCTGTCTCAATTTACTCACTGGACTTGAAAAGAAATTTACTAATTTATTCCTGCTGAGAAAATATCCTTTTTATATAATATTACTAAATTTTTCACTTCTTGTCTACTTTCTTTTACAATTATTTTTTTTCCATTGGTAAAAGATATGACAGTATCCGGCGTTTCTTCTATGATTTCTATCATTTCCGCATTTACAATCAGCTTTTTTCCATTTAGTTTTGTCACTTCTATCATAATATTTCCCTCATAACCTTATATAAGGCAGGCTATATAGCCTGCCCCTTTGGTTTATGCTATAAAAATTTATCTCTTAAGATTTACAAGCTCTTCCAACAAGCTATCTGATGTTGTAATAATACGGCTGTTTGCCTGGAAGCCTCTCTGGGTTGTAATCATATCTGTAAATTCATTGGATAAGTCTACATTTGACATTTCCAGGTTACCACTTGTCATTTTTTCACCCTTTGCTGCAATCTCATTAATGGAAGCATCTCCTGAGTTTAAGGACGCAGAGTAAAGGTTTTCTCCCTGCTTTTCCAATCCTGATGCATTTGAAAAAGTTGCAACACAGATTTTACCGAGAACTCTGGAATTACCATTGTCATAGGATGCATTGATTCTACCCTGACCGTCCACAGATAAAGATGTCATCACTCCCACCTTTTTACCTGCTCCATTTCCATCACCATCTCCATTGGTACCTTCAATGGTTGGAACTCCACCATTACTAATGTTCTTTGACTGTGAGAAATCAATGGTAACTGTCTTCATAGCACTACTGCTTTTTACATTGTTTAAATACATATTTACTTCGTTGAGATTCCCCCCAATACTTTCCAGTGAGCCATCTGCCACGTTGTAATTCAAGTCAAATCCGGTGACATAATAAGAATCTCCAAGGTTATTTCCATCTGCATCACCCAAGTCAGCTGTGGTATATTTTTCTCCTGTTAAACTATTGTAATATGCAATCGCCTTGTCCTTATCTGTAAAGTTCTTCTCTGTTCCATCTGCTGACTTTACAGTGTAACTTTTAGATTCGTCTGCTGTACCCGCATTCTTCACATTGGTGGTGATAGAATAACTTGCCGGTTTACTTGTGGTAACCTTTGGGTTACCAAATACCAATTTATCCGCATCCATCGTGGCAAAACCTGCATTTACATCTGTTTCAGTTCCATTTACTGTCTTTGACTTCTTTTCTAAAAAGTTCGCTGCACCTAGTGTATTCCCGTTAGAATCCACAATATTTTCCATGAAAATCTGATACTGTCCGTCCACATTCTCACCAAAGGAATCCTTCACCGGAACAATGTTGTACTTTGCAGTGTAAGAGTACCCCAGCTCATCATAGAATGAGATAGAAATGCTCTGTCCTCCGTCTACTGCATTTAACTTTGCCCCGTTTTTGTCCAGAATACCGGATACGGTTGCCTTGGTAGTAGCCTCAGGATTGGAAATCATATTTTCTGGTGACATTACCTTCAATGGAGAAATGTCATCTGCATAATTACCATTTTCATCACAAGCCCACCCCATCACGTTATATCCTGTGGTCTTCATAGCAAGATTTCCTACCCCATCCACATAGAAAGCACCTGCTCTTGTGTACAACTGTTCTGAGCCATTGTTTACCACGAAAAAGCTTTCTCCTTCGATTCTCAAATCAAAGGGGTCGTTGGTTGTCTGAGCTGCACCCTGGGTTGTGATAGAATTGGAGATTGCCCCGTTGGTTACACCAAGTCCAATCTGTTTTGCATTCACACCACCGGTTCCTCTGGTACCGTCTGCCCCGGAAGCATTTGATGTAGTCTGATACATCATCTCCTGAAAGCTTACACTACCTGCTTTAAATGCTACTGTATTTACGTTTGCGATATTGTTACCAATTACATCCATCTTTGTCTGGTGTGTTTTTAATCCCGATACACCAGAATATAATGCTCTCATCATAATGAAATTCCTCCTAATCCTCATTGCACCGCTGTTTCCTCTATCATTCAGAAACAGTAACCCCCAAAAGGTCCGGTTACATCAATACGGCGCCATCAATATTTGTAAATATATGATCTGTTGTTTCTTCACTGTCCATTGCGGTAATCACTGTCTTATTTTTCACACTGACAATAAACGCCAGAGAATCTACCATAACCAAAGATTCGTTAATTCCCTTTTCCGATGCCTTCTTCGCTCCATTTTCCAACCGTGTCATCTGATCTTTTGTCAGATCAATCTGTCGGTCTGCTAAGCGTTCCACAGCGTGTTTTGAGAATTTCAGATTAGAATTTTCGTTGACTTTCTTCTCAATCTGTTTTTCCTGCAACACCTTGTCAAAGAAATTACCTTCTTCTTTCTTTACAGAAACTTTGTTTTGGTTTAGGTACTGGCTGGTTACCTGTTCAATAGATGAAAATTGATTGTTTAGCTTCATGAAAATCATCCTCTCCTTGGACCAATCTGGCTTCCTTGCCCTTATGACTACACTGTCTTGTCTGTCTCTGTCTTGTCTGTCTCTGTCTTGTCTGTCTCTGTCTTATCCATCTCTGTTTTGTCTGTTGACTGTCCACCCTGTGTGGTGCCATTTGATACCCAACCGTTTGCCTTCAGATAAGCTTCCCAGTATTCATCATCCATTACAGTGTCTAATTGATCAATAGAATATCTCTTTCCATCAATACTCAAATAGGACTTGTTGTTTTCTATTGCAACATATTCCACCTTTCCGGCCACATAAGATACCTCTCCTGTGGTAGCGGAAGTGGTCTTCACCATTACATTTTTACCCACAAGACTGGCCGCCTGATTGTTCTCTAAAGTTCTCTCCATGTTCTGAGTTTCCTCTAACTGGCTAAAAGTAGCTAGCTGTGCAATGTACTCTGAATTATCCTGGGGACTTAAGGGATCCTGATACTTCATCTGGGTGACCAACAACTGCAAAAACGCATCTTTTCCTAATTTGGAGCCACTACTGCTTTTTTCTGTAGCAGAACCTGCGGACGCATTTTCCTGAATTTTTCCGTCTACAACGGATACGGATATTGCCATACCATTTCCTCCTTTTACGCATTCATATCCAAGCTGTTACCGCTCTGGCGCATAATGTGCGTTCTTAATATTTCCTCTTCTTCCAAGTCAACCTCTTCCAAGCCATTTAACAGGTTTATGTTCTTTCTTGAAACCTTTCTTGCCTGTTCCCTTGCATTTTCCTTGGAATCTTCCTCATGCTGTTCTAAATTTCTACTAAAATCTCCTGTTTCTACTGTCACTTCCACAGCCTCCACTTTGATACCCTGTTGCTGCATTGCTTCTCGAAGCACCATAATCTGTCCTTCTATTGCCTGCTTGACAGTTTCATTCTGCACAAATAGCTGGGCTGTGACTGCACCTTCTTTTGATGATACATGAAGATTTACCTTTCCAAGGTTTTCCGGGTTTAACTGTAGCTCCATGGAAACGGTATCCGGTTTCACTTGAACCTTGACCTGCTGTACAATCTGTCTTACAATTCCTTCGAAGCTGGTCTGCTCTGTTTTGGTGATTGTCTGAATCTGATTGTCAAAGCTTACCGTTTGCACTGTGGTTACATTTTTTTGCTCCTGTCCTTTTGTGTTCGTTTTTTCCAGGTCTCCAAAGGACGAATTTCCCTGACTGGAATTCTGGTCTTTCCCCGCGAATCCCTTCTGGTCTGTCTCTGCCATCTTGTTCAAAGCTTCCTTAAGGACTTCTCCCTTAGACGGCCCTTTCAAATCCTGAATTTTTTCTTTTTCGCCATCCTCATTCTCTTTTCCTGCCACCTTAACATCTGCCTCAAATGCACTCTCAAGTTCTGTCTGAATCGAAGCATTTGCTTCATTCCACACATTCTTCTCTTTCGAAAGTATCTCTTCTGTTTTTTCCTTAAGAATCCCATTTTCTGCTGCAGGATTTCCTGCCTCGGACATTCCATCCAAAGAAACCGTTTCCTCCAGCATAATTGTTTCTGCTGGCACATCTGCGTCAACGTTTTTGGGTGTATCCACGATTGCCTGTGTCATTAACTTCCCAATCTCCGTTTTCACTTCTTTTACGGCTGCTTCTAACTGCTCAGGTGTGTCCACCCCGGCTTTCTTCAAAAGCTCATCGAACTTTGCTGTCATCTGGGAAAGCTTTCCTGCAATTTCTTCCATCGTCTGGGTAACATCTACTGGAAGACTCTCCATAAACTCATTCAGTTCCTGGGATACCTTCTGGTATGCAGCCATTAAATTTTCACTGGTTACCAAAGATACTAAAGAATCTCCTCCACCAAGCATAACTGCCATCTGCTGCAATCCGCCATTTTGCATAAAGTCAAACATGGTAATAGCCAAGGTTTCCATTGCCTGCTGTACTTCTTCCTCTGACACCTGAAATCCCTCTCTTATTTTCTGAATAAGTTGTTCTTTCAGTTGGGCAAGTGCCGTCTTTACATCCTTGGTTAATTCTGGAACCGTCACCTGGATACAAATTCCGCTTTCTGTAGCATCTGCTTTGATGATGGAATCATCAGCTATGTCTGTCTCTCTCACAGACAATTCCACCACTTTCCCGGCAACTTCTACTATTTTTTCTACTGTCTTAGTTTCTTGGGAGATACTGCCTTCTGCCTCTACCTCTTTCTGAGATGTGGCAATTTTTTCTGTGGTATTGCTGTCAGCTCTTAAATCTTCTCCAATACCATCCTCTGTTTCCTTTGCAGTGCTTGTCATTGTACTTTCCCCAGACACCGTTTTCTTTGTGTCATAGTTCTGGGCAATCTGCTTCTTTCCAATATCCACATTCTGTCTGGAATCAGATACCAAATCCAGGGTACCGTATGTATTTTTTTTCATATAGTCCTGAAATTTTTGGTTTGCTGACTGTTGTCTTGTAGCTGTCTGCTGTACATTCCCTGAGGTTAAAATACTTTGAAATACCTGCGCTACATTTCCTGATGTCATCTCGTCCTCCTCCTTTCTTATTTTTATTTTTGGAATATTATATGTAAAACCTAAGGTTCCATCACTTTGGTAAGCATCGCTGCCACCTCAGCATCCATAGCACCTAGGATTTTACCACGTTGTGTTGCATCAATATTGTTTAAGATTGATGCCGCCAGCTCTAAATCATCTGTCATTGCTTCAAAAATTTTAGCTGCCTGAGCCGGTTTCATTTCCCCATATGCTTTTGCATATTCTGTAATTTTTTCATCTGTTGTTGTCTGCTCAACTACCTGTTTATATAGTTCTGCCGCTGTTTCCGGCTCTATAGATTCGTAATACTTCTGATATTCTGTCACATCAGGAGCATTATCGTTAAACACTACCTCTTCATAAAACTGTTGTTTTTTACTTTCAAATTCCACTTGGTTTTGTTCAAATTTTTTCAGTCTGTCTACCTCTGCGCTTAATTCTTCCACAACTTCGTTGTCTACAGAACTGGCGTCCTTATATTCAGCTACCTGTGCCTGAAGTCTCTTGATTTCCTCCACAGCTTCCGCCAAAGTTGTATAGCCGTACTGGTCACCATCTTCAGATGTCTCCTGCACTTCCGGTAATATATACTTAACTACTGGAACGTTTTTAAATACCGGATACATTATGGAGGAGCCAAAATGTCCCACATCCATTTTTATCAAAATTGCAAATACAGCTAACCATATTAAGATAATCGCCAAGGTTACAACAACTGTACTGAAACCTCCACCTTTGGATGCACTTTCAAAATCATCCTCTAAAATTTCAGCTTCCTTATCTTTTTTACTCTTTTTTTCTTTTTTCTTATTTTCCTGTAACTCTTCCGAGTTTTCTAGTTCTTCTGCCATTTTATTCACTCACCGCCTTACCGTAAGAATAACTTACCAATTCATCCACTTCTTTGCTCTCTGCGGCATTCAATTCCTTCACATACTCGTCAAAAGCATACTCCCTTAACTTTTCATGTGTTTTTCTTTCCTGCACCACTTCCTGCAAATGTGCCCTGGCTGCCTCCACATTTTTTTCTGCAGCCACCACCTGTACTAGCTGCTGTTTTATTTTTTCTTTCGAAATTTCTATACTCTGGACATAAAAATTTAATTCTCTGATGTTCAGAGCAGAATTTAATCTTTCTTTGTATTCCTGCTCATATTCCATACGTTTATTTTTTAAACACTGGAGAAGCTTCTGTTCCTCCTCTAACTTTGCCTGCGCACTGGCAAAATTGGTTTTTGCCTGGTTTTCTAATTTAAACTTTATATCCAGAATATTCTGCATCTTATACGAAAATTTTGCCACGATACCTCACCTACTCTGCAAATATACTATTTAACTGAGTAATCATCTGTTCAAAATCTGTTTTTTCATCCACATCCTGACAGAGAAAATCATTTACCTCATCAATCTTGCTAATTGCATAATCAATATTCTTGTTGGACCCCTCTTTGTACGCCCCAATATTAATCAAATCTTCCGCTTCATTATAGGTAGAAAGGGTGTTTCTCAATTTACCAGCCAATTTCTTATGGTCTTTTTCAGCCACCTGAGACATACATCTGGAAATACTCTGAAGTACGTCAATAGCCGGATAATGGTTCATATGTGCCAGCTTTCTGGATAGCATGATATGTCCGTCTAAGATACTTCTTGCTGTATCTGTGATAGGCTCATTAAAGTCATCACCATCCACAAGGACGGTATATAAACCAGTGATAGAGCCCCGTTCTGACATTCCAGCCCTCTCAAGTAATTTAGGCATCTCCGAGTATACACTTGGTGGATACCCTCTTGTTACGGGAGGTTCTCCTGAGGCAAGTCCAATCTCTCTTTGCGCCATGGAAAAACGGGTGAGACTATCCATCATTAAGAGCACATCTTTTCCCTGTGCTCTGAAATATTCTGCAATTGCTGTTGCAGTTTTTGCCGCTTTATTTCGTATCAAAGCAGGCTTATCCGAAGTAGCTACCACTACCACAGAACGACGCATTCCCTCTTCCCCAAGGTCACGCTCAATAAATTCTCTTACCTCTCTACCACGTTCTCCAATCAGAGCAATCACATTGATATCCGCCTTGGTATTTCTTGCGAACATACCAAGCAGGGTACTTTTTCCCACACCACTACCTGCAAAAATCCCAATTCTTTGTCCTTTTCCAATGGTTATTAACCCATCTACCGCCTTAACCCCCAAAGGAAGAACATCTTTAATAATTTCCCTCTCCATGGGGTCTGGCGGGTTTGCCTCTACCGGATAACTATGGGCTGTGATAATTTCTTCCCCATTCAGGCTTCTTCCCAGTCCATCCAGTGTTTTTCCCAATAGTTCATCTCCCACTGGAACCATCAAGGTGTTTCCCAGATTTTCCACAACACTGCCTATCCCAACACCTTCTACATTGTCATAGGGCATCAGCAACACTCGGTTATCCCGAAATCCTACTACCTCTGCCATTATGGTATGTTCATCCTTGTCCCCTGAGATAATCATACACAAATCATTTAACTTTGCATCCGGTCCTATCGATTCAATTGTCAGTCCAACGATTTTCACTACTTTTCCAAGTTTTTTAAAATACGTTTTTTCTTTTAATATATCGTATTTTTGTAGGTTGAACATAACAATTTCACCACACTTTCTTCCCAAAATATATTTACGGGTTATAAGATAACGTCTTGATATCTTTCACCAGGCGTTCCATCTGTACATCCAGACTACAGTCATACACCCCACCATCTGTTTCTATAAAGCACTGATTTTTTTCCAGGGAAGTGTCCTCTGTCACCTCAATGGAGTTCACATTAGGCAACATGGTCAACAATCTGTCCAGATTGGCTTTTACAACCACTGCATCTTCATGGCACACCCGAATATTAAATTCCTTACTCAGGTTAATTTTGCCAAGTGCACCGGATAAAATATGCATAATCATTGCCCTGGAAGTTGTAAACTGTACCCGAAAGACATACTCCATCAAATCTGCGATGTGCTCCACCAACTCCGGTTCCATGCTTTCTAACTTTGCATCATATTCTTCCATGAAAGCCTTTTCTTTCTGTTCTAATTCCGCTTTCATTTGTTCTGTTTCTTCTAAGCCCTGCCGATATCCATCATCATATCCCTTTTTTCGGGATATTTCGTAGGCCTCATTTCGAATCATCTCCGCCTCAGTATTGGCCTGCTCTAACATCTGTTTTGCTTCCTGTCTGGCATTCTCTAAAATCTGTTCCGGAGTCGATTCCTCTTCCTCCATAATCACTTCCAGTTCTTCTGCCGGCAAACCTTCTTGAAATTCACCTGTGGCATTTTCTCCTGTCTCTTCCTGCCCGGTCACTTCAACCTGCGGAAAACCGCTAAAAGGTACAAAGTCCTCCTCAGGTGACAAGGCCTGTAATTTTTGAGCAACCAAATCATTATAATCTATCACCCTGGTATCTTCCCTGTGAATGATATATCCACCTTTCAGTAAATTAGACAATGATTTCGTCACCTCCACCTCTAGAGATTACAATTTCTGCAGAGTCTTCCAGCTTACGTATGATATTAACAATCTTCTGCTGTGCTTCTTCCACATCCTTCAAACGTACAGGACCCATAAATTCCATATCTTCCTGAATCATAGCTACCAGACGTTTTGACATATTTCTAAAGATAACACTTTGAACTTCTTCATTTGCACCCTTAAGCGCAGTAGCAAGGTCATTGTTATCCACATCTCTAAGCACACGCTGAATAGCTCTGTCGTCCAAAGACATAATATCTTCGAACACGAACATTTTTCTTCTGATTTCGTCTGCCAATTCCGGCTCGTCGATTTCCAGGTTTTCCATAATGTGTTTTTCTGTTCCTCTGTCTACTGTATTCAAGATATCTACGATAGCATCCACACCACCAATAATTGTGTAATCCTGATTTACAAGGGATGACAACTTACGTTCCAGAACTCGTTCCACTTCCTTAATGACATCCGGTGATGTTCTATCCATCACCGCAATACGCTTTGCTACATCGGCCTGTTTTTCCGGAGGCAGGGACGCCACAATATTAGCTGCCTGTCCCGACGGCAGATATGCCAATATCAAGGCAATGGTCTGTGGATGCTCATCCTGAATAAAGTTCAACAACTGACTGGCATCGGTTTTTCTGACAAACTCAAAAGGTCGTACCTGCAAGGAGGCAGTCAACTTGTTGATAACATTCACTGCTTTTTCTGAACCAAGGGCTTTTTCCAAAAGGTCCTTGGCATATGTAATACCACCTTCTGCAATATACTGCTGTGCCAGACAAACTTCATAGAATTCGTTCAGTACATCTTCCTTCATTTTTGCTGAAACACTTCTGGTATTTGCTATTTCCAAAGTCAGGGTTTCGATTTCATCTTCCTTTAGCTGTTTAAATATCGTAGCAGATTTTTCAGGTCCAAGGGCGATTAAAAGCATCGCCGCTTTTTGAACTCCGGTTAAGTCATCTCTTGACATAATCTATCACTCCCAATCCTCATTTAACCAGTTACGCAACAACGACGCAACTGCTTCTGGTTTTTCATCCACAAATTTTTCTATCATCTTTCTAGCTTCAGATCTATCGTCAAAGTCAATTTCTTCAAGATTTTCTCTCGTATCCTGCAACAACTGATCCACTGATAATTCTGGTTCCAATTCTGTGATTTCCACAGGTCTTGTACTTCTGTACACCACAAATCCTAAAATAAGCAGAATTATAACTGCAAGAATTATATTTAAATAATCCATGAGCTTAAAGGATTTCGTTTCCTTTGCCACATACATTGGCACATCGTATGCCACAATAGTAATATTTCCCTGTGCAATACCTGTCGCCTTGGAAACAAGCTCATAAAAACTGTCATCTACTTCTGTGGCTGTTGGCGTTCCATTATCCTGCTGATATTGTTCAAAGCTGGTACCCTCCAACAATCCCTGTGCTTCTAAGTCTTCTTCTTTATAAATTATGTGTTTTGTCACCACCAATGAAATAGAAGAA
Organism: uncultured Lachnospiraceae bacterium; assembly: GCA_902767135.1. Classification (GTDB taxonomy): domain Bacteria; phylum Bacillota; class Clostridia; order Lachnospirales; family Lachnospiraceae; genus RUG11237. The sequence goes on from CACXGE010000105.1 coordinate 19,364, forward strand.
TCTTCATATTTGATTGCCCCAGGAGTCTTTGAAGTACTTGTCACCTTTTGATTTGGTGAATAATCTGTTGATGTATCTGTCACAGTCGAAGAACTTCCCTCACTGTCCTGAATGACATAGGTTTCATCATCATTGGAATCTGTTCCCGGAACTCCCGCAACACCATTGGTAGACTCAGATTCATAATTATCCTGATGTGTTATCATACCCTCTGTTCTTCCATCCGGTGCCCAAAATTCCTGTTGCGTCTCCGTTGACTCATCAAAATTCAACACAATGTTAGGAGAAACCTGAACATTGTCATACATCTTAGTGCTCAAAATTGCCTGTTGAACCTGAGACTTAATCAGATTCTCGGCCTGTGCCTTTGCCGAAAGCTGGGTGCTGGCATTTCCTGCACCCGTAGTAGCATCCGCCCCAGAAAAGATACTGTTGCCATCTGTATCCATAATGGTTATCTTTTCTGTAGAACTGTTTCCCACTGCAGTCTGCAAAAATCTCGCCATGCTTCCAGCCATATCTGCATCCACTGTTCCGTTAAGCTGCAACATTACACTGACAGAGGTATCCTGTTTTTTAGAAAGAATCGTTCCATCATCCTCTGGCACATACATCTTTACATCTGCTGTTTCTACCACTTCCATACTTTCCAATACTGTGGCGATATCCTCTTCATTATACAACTTATACTTTTTCTGTTTGTCACTTTCCGTTGTACTAAACCCACCATCCAACGCATCACTGATGGTATATCCACTGGTAGGAATGTTATTAGATCCTAATAATAAAGCTGCATCTGTCAGCTGTTTCTTATCTACCTGAACGGTCAGATTATCTGACTTTATCTTATAAGAAATGCTTTCCTGATCTAACAGTTCCTTTACTTTTGCCGTTTCCTGCACATCCTCACAAGTGCGCAAATCCACATATGTAGCCCGATTGAATACAACTGCAAGAATCACCAGTGTGAGTACCACTGCGGCCACTGCACTTATCACTATCATTTTTTGTCTTGTATCATATCTATTCCAAAAGTCCATCAACTTCTTTTGGACTTCTCTCACTTTTTCACCCATCGGTTGTCTCCTAATCTATCTTCGCTTTTATATGTAACCTTTTCTTCGCTTCCTGCTGTCGATTACATTTGCATATTCATTATGTCTTTATATGCCTCTAACACTTTATCCCTTACTGCAACCGTATAAGTCAAAGCACTGGATGCTTTATTCTGCGCAATGGTCAAATCATGGGCATTCTCTGTCAAGCCCATAGCCCATTTCATTTCCTCATCTTGTGCCTTTAATTCCAAAGAGCTTGTCTCATTCATCATCCCCAATGCAGCCTGATAAATTTTTGCGAAACCGTTTTCCGTATTTGTTGTAGTTATATCAGAAGCCCCCAATTCCTTTGTTAAATACGTCGCTCCTAAGCTATACAATGACGATATATCCATTTTTCATTTCCTCCCCTACTGTCCTAAGCTTAAGCCTTTCGTAACAATTGCCTTGCTTGATTCGAATGCCGTCGCATTTGCCTCATATGCTCTGGTAGCATCAATCAGATTTGTCATTTCCGTTATAATATTCACATTAGGATAGGTTACATATCCGTCTTCATCCGCATCCGGATGGGAAGGATCATATGCCCTTACCATTTCTGTTTCATAATCTTGAGAAACCTTTGTTACCTTTACACCAGATCCAGTCATATCCGCTCCAGTTCTTGCCAACACGTGACTAAATGGCGTGTTGTTCTTTTCTGCAAAAGTGACTACCTTTCTTCGGTAAGCCTCTCCGTTTTCCGTTCTCGTAGTATTTGCATTGGCAATATTCTGAGTGATGATATCTGTTCTAAACCTCTGTGAAGTCATACCGGAAGCACAGATATCAAACGAATTAAATATAGACATTTCTCATTCCTCCCCTGTCAATTATTTCATTACCGACTGTAAACGTTTAAACTCCGATGTCATACTGTCAATGAGTCCATTGTACTTTTCTGTATTCGCGGCCAATTCCACATTTTCCGTATCAATATCTACATTATTCTTATCAATTCTATAGGAATAACCCACAGAATCTGTATAGGTTCCCACATCCAGAGAATCCAAATGTTCATTCACACGCCCTACCCTTGCGGTCTTGGTTTTATATTTGGATTGATATGCCCCCATTTCTTTTACTAATACACTCTCAAAGTCTACATCCTGGCGCTTATACCCTGGTGTATCAACATTTGCAATATTATTATTAATTGCCTTTCCCCTTAGCGCACTGGCGTCTGCTGCCTTTCCCAAAATATTCACATAGTTAAACGCGCTGGAACTAATCATACTACATCTCCCTTTCCCATTTCATCATCTCATCATCTTCCATGATTCTTGATTATATAGAAATCCTTTTCACCGATTCATCCAGTATTAAAAGCTACTAACAGTTATCGGAAAGTCTGAACTGTCACAAAAACTACAATACATTATATAAGATTTTGTTAATTACCACAAGACATTTTTTTGTATTTTGTTCATATTTCTTCAATTTTTTTCAAAAAAAATAGCGACTTCATTTATATATGGTACTTTTTTCCCGAAATCTATTTCATTTTTTTGACATATTACACAATATTTCTTAATATTTTTGTAATATTCTTCTTTTTCAACACTTTTTCTATTTCATCTATTGCAATAGAAAAAGAGTGATCATACACCACTCCTTTCCATAAACCATTTACAATTTTTCTTTTTTGATTCTTGCAATTTCTTCAAATACAACGTCATTTACAACTTTGATATATGTTCCCTTCATTCCTGAGGAACGGGATTCGATTACACCCGCACTTTCAAATTTACGCAAAGCGTTTACGATAACAGAGCGGGTAATACCTACCCTGTCTGCAATCTTACTTGCCACGAGAACTCCTTCATTGCCGTCTAACTCCTCAAAAATATGAGTAATTGCCTCAAACTCTGAAAAGGATAAAGTTCCGATTGCAGAGCGCACAATCTGAATCTTTCTAGTTTCCTCTGCACTTTCCTCATTCACCGCACGCATCATTTCCAAGCCAACCACGGTCGTAGCATACTCACTCAAAATAATGTCATCAATCTCATACTGTTGGTTACACTTATAAATAAACAGTGTACCCAATCGTTCTCCTGCAATATCTATAGGTGTAATAATTGCCTGATACTTTCTCACATCCTCTGCTTCAAATCCTAAGGTCTGTAGATTCACATTTTCCTTTGTGGAAAGCACCCCCAACAACCGTTCATTCAGCATGACATCAATAAATCCACCCACCTGCTCCTGTATCAGTTCATGAATTTCATCTACCCCGGGACAACTTCCCACACCTAGAATCTTCCCTTTTTTACTAATCACCAGAATATTGGAATTTAAAATTCCCGTAAGCACCTGACATATGTCGTTAAACACTACTTTATGAGAGCTATTGTTATGCAAAAGTTTATTGATTTTTCTAGTCTTATCTAACAACTGTACACTCATTTTCCACACCTCTTTTTTATAATACAGTTACCACAAAACTTATGGCTAAACTGTTACACAATCGATTAACTTTTCGTACGACAGCTTGATTTTATCACATAATTCCCTCAAAATCAATGAATTGTTTCAACTATTCCGTCTATTGTTTTTCTTCCGTTTCCTGTGGGTTTACAATTACCGTGCCACACTGTTCGTCAGCACACACCAGTTTATTTCCTTTCCACAGCATATACCCACCACATTTAGGACATTTTGTTGTGCTTGGTCTCTGCCATGACATAAACTCACATTCCGGATTATTCTCACATCCAAAATATTTTCTACCTTTTTTTGTCTTGCGAATCACAACTTCTTTTCCACAAAGAGGACAGGCAACTCCGATTTTTTCCAGGTATGGCTTGGTATTTCTACATTCTGGAAACCCTGGGCAGGCAAGAAACTTTCCATGGGGACCGTATTTTACCACCATATTTCTTCCGCATTCTTCACAGATGACATCCGTCACTTCATCCTCAATTTTTACCTTTTCCAGGTTTTTCTCTGCCATTTCTACAGCTTCGGCTAAATCCGGGTAAAAATTTCGGATTACTGTCTTATACGATACACATCCTTCCGCTATTTTATCCAACAATAACTCAACATTTGCCGTAAAGCCCAAATCTGCAATACTTGGAAATGCTTCCTTCATCATATTATTGACCACTTCACCAATCTCTGTCACATAAAGGTTCTTGTTTTCCTTTGCAATATACCTTCTTCCAATAATGGTAGTGATTGTTGGTGCATAGGTACTTGGACGTCCTATTCCAAGCTCTTCTAAAGTTTTTACCAACGCAGCTTCCGTGTAATGAGCTGGCGGCTGGGTAAAATGCTGCTTTGCATCCGTATCTTCTAACGTTAGTTCTCCTCCTACCTCCAGCATATCCACCGACAGTTGCTTTTCCTTCTCTTCTTCACTATCTACATAAACACTCATAAATCCGTCAAAAGTCAATTTTGAACCCGATGCATGAAAGCGATATCCATTGGCGCCCAGCTTTATATTTACAGTGTCATAAATGGCCTCCGCCATCTGACTTGCCATAAACCGTTTCCATATCAACTGATAGAGACGAAATTCGTCTCTGCTTAAGTAATCCTTCATAAACACAGGAGTTCTGGACACATCCGTAGGACGAATCGCCTCATGTGCATCTTGAATCTTCGTATTATTTTTCAGAACTTTCACTGTTTCTGACACATATTTTTCACCATAATTTTGGGTTATGTATTCTCTGGTAGCCATAGAAGCTTCCTCTGAAATACGTGTGGAATCTGTACGAAGATAAGTAATCACACCAACCGTGCCAGAGCCTTTGATTTCTATTCCTTCATAAAGTTTTTGAGCAATACGCATTGTCTTCTGCGTGGAAAAATTCAATGACTTTGCAGCCTCCTGCTGAAGTGTACTTGTGGTAAATGGTCGTGGAGAATTTTTAATTCTCTTGCTCTTCTTTATTTCCTCCACTACATATTTTGCATCTTTCAAATCCGCTAAAATTCCGTCCAACTGTTCCTTAGAAGTGATATGAATTTTCTTATCCTTACCATAGAACTTAAAGACAATAGGTTTTCTCGCCCCTTTCAGCTTAAAACTTTGCTCTAATGTCCAATATTCTTCCGGGATAAAGGAATTTATCTCCTCTTCTCTGTCACATATAATTCTAAGTGCCACCGACTGAACTCTTCCTGCACTAAGACCTCGTTTGATTTTCGCCCAAAGAAGAGGACTAATCTTGTACCCTACCATTCTGTCTAACATTCTTCTCGCCTGCTGGGCATCCACAAGATTCATATCAATTTCTCTTGCATTCTTAATGGATTCTTTCACTGCATTTTTTGTAATTTCATTAAAACTGATACGATACATTTTCTCCGGTGCAACCTTTAAGGACTGTGCCAGGTGCCAGGAAATTGCTTCTCCCTCACGGTCGGGGTCAGTTGCCAGATAAATTTTATCTGCCTTTTTCGCCGCTTTACGAAGTTGGGCCAAAATACCTCCCTTTCCTCGAATAGTAATATACTTAGGTTCAAAATCATTCTCAAAATCTATTCCCATCTGACTTTTCGGAAGATCCCTTACATGACCATTGGAAGCTAAAACTTCATAATTGCTCCCTAAAAACTTTTTTATTGTTTTCACCTTTGCCGGCGATTCCACGATAACCAGATACTTTGCCATATGCTCCTCCTTAGATGACTCTTTTTCGGCATCTACGTTTTTCTCACATAATATCCTGTAGATACCTGTTCTATTTTGTCCTCTATTTCCAAATCAAACAGTATGCTGTTTAATTTTTCATAATTCAACTCCCCTAATTCTTTTGCCAATTGTGCAATGTTCTTAGGTATAAAATCTATGAAATCATACACCAAATTTTGGTCACTTTCAAGAGGAACTTTCATTTTTTCTTGTTTTTTTATTTTTTCCCCCTTTACTTTTTCATAATTTTTTAGTTCCAACACAGTTTCATCTATATCAAGCAAAGGGGTAGCTCCTTGAAAAATCAGATGATTGCACCCCTCACTCAAATCATCTGTAACCCTGCCTGGAACCGCATAAATTTCTTTTCCCTGGTCTAACCCAAAGCCTACTGTAATAGAGGTGCCGCTTTGTTTCTTCGCCTCTACCACAATAATTGCATCCGACAAACCACTGATAATTCTGTTTCGTTGTGGGAAATTCATAGACTTTGCTGGCATTCCCGGTTTAAATTCCGAAATTACCCCTCCCTGACTTAACAGTTTCTCATATAAATCTATATTTTCTTTCGGATAACAGATATCCACACCACATCCTAACACTCCGAAGCTTTCCCCACCATTTAAAACTGCACTTTTCTGCGCCCAGCCGTCGATGCCTCTTGCCATACCACTGATTACATTGATTCCGTTCTTTCCCAGTTTTTCCCCAATTTCCATAGAAACCTTCTTTCCATAAGCACTGCAGTTTCTCGCTCCGATTACCGCTACCCCACTTTTTTCCTCCTTAGGCAAACGACCTTTATAATACAAAATTTTGGGGGGATTGGAAATTTTTTGTAACCTTTCCGGATACTCTTTCTCCACAATGCAGACAAACCTGATATTCTTTTTTTCCATTTCCTCCATTTCTCTCTGGAGCATTTCCATATCCCGACGGTAACAGATACTCATTTTCGCCCGTTCACTTATATTCCCAAGGCCTTGCAGTATATGCTTTTTCACATCAAAGATTTCCCGCACATTTCCGCACATATCAAGTAGATACTTCCGTTCTGTATCAGTAATATACTCTAAACTGTAAAACCAATATTCGTAAGCTCTTTCCTCCATCTTCCCCCTCCTTTAATCCATCATGGTATATCTGCGATAGGATATTGCTTCTTTGATATGTTTTTCCCGAATATCTTCTTCTCCATCCAAATCTGCTATGGTTCTTGCCACTTTCAACATTCTATGATACCCCCTTGCCGATAATTGCATTTTATAAAATATTTTCTCCATCAACGCTTTCTCCGGCGGTTGTAACTTACAAAACTCATAAACCCCCTGCTCGTCCAACTCCGAGTTATAACTGTAACGCCTTTCCTGATACCTATACTTTTGTATCTCTCCTGCCACCATCACACGTTTTCTTATTTGCGCCGACTTCTCTCCCTGGTTTTTCTCCCTCCTGCTAAGTTCCTGATACCCCACCGGTTCCACTTCCACGTATAAGTCAATTCGGTCAAGTAAAGGTTTCGATATTCTCCCCTGATATTTCGCAACGTCCAACTGACTACATCTGCAACGATTTCTGTCCGGATAATAACCACATTTGCATGGATTCATAGCAGCCACAACCATAATCTCTGCGGGAAAAACATAATTCCCACTGACCCTTGATATATGAATTTCCTTATCTTCTAAAGGCTGTCGCAGAATCTCCAACGCTTCCCTTTTAAATTCTGGCAGTTCATCCAAAAACAGCACACCTCTGTGAGCCAGACTGATAATCCCCGGTTTGGGTATCTTTCCTCCCCCTGCAAGTGCAAAAGTGGAGGTGGTATGATGGGGCTGCAAAAAAGGTCTTTGGGTAAGAATCGGTGTGTTTTCAGGAAGCACACCAGCAATGCTGTGAATCTTTGTTATTGCCAGACTCTCTTCAAAATCCAAGGGGGCAAGGATTCCCGAAAGTCTCTTCGCCAGCATAGATTTCCCTGTTCCCGGTGGGCCAATCAGCAAAATATTATGTCTTCCCGCCGCTGCAATTTCCATTGCCCGTTTTGCCCGGGCCTGTCCTAATATATCCGAAAAATCTCTCCCTACTTCCCTCTGTTTTTGAAAAATTTCTTCTATATTAATGTGCTCATATTCTACATTTTCCCTGTGTTTCATAAATTCTATCATCTGGGATAAATCCTCCACACCCACAACTTTTATCCCTTTCATCACTGCTGCTTCTTTTGCATTTACTTTTGGAATCACACAATATTCCATCCCCATTTCCCTTGCATGGGCCGCCATGGATAAGACCCCGCAAATCCCATTCACTTTACCATTAAGACTTAGTTCTCCTGCCATAAATACCCCATTTAAATTTTCTGTGGATATTTCTCCGATTGCCGCCAATAATGCCGCTGCAATAGGCAAATCAAAAGCTGTTCCTGATTTCCTTACATCCGCCGGCGACAGGTTAATGGTGATTCTTTTTGCCGGCAACTGAACCCCCACGTTTCTCAATGCATTTCTCACTCGTTCTGCTGCCTCTTTCACCTCGCTTCCCAAAAATCCTACCATGGAAAAGGAAGGCAATCCATTGCTCACATCTGCCTCTACTCCCACCCCGATACATTCAATGCCATTTAAGGCTCCTGAATTAATTGTACTAAACATTCTTCCTCCTATCCCAGTACACTCTTTCACCCAAATTCCCATTCTTCCTTTCATATTCACTTTTTATCTCTATTCATCTATTCATCTATTCATCTATTCATCTATTCAAATTGAAATCTTCGGCGATTTGCCAAACACTGTTTTCCTCCAAAAAGAAAACAGAAAGAAAAAACATACCAGTTACTACTGGTATGTTTATTATAAACCTATCCCATTTGAATTGCAATGGTTTTTTTTTGCCCTTCGTTACAGTACACAGATACCTGGGTACTGTAACGATTTCAGCCCATTTAAAATGCATCTACGATGCATGGGGCTGAAATTGCCCACAATATCATTCTTGGTGCATAGCTTGACAGCAAGTGTCAAGCTTGCGTCTGTGCTGTAACTACCCTTCCAATTCCAATATATGATTCCCTATACAATAGGATTTGCTAAAAACAAAAGTCCGTTTGCTTTCATCGAAGTACACTGTAATCTTATCGTCCTGTATATTTTTCACAGTGCCCGATTGATACTTTTTGTGATAAACCCGGCAACCTGGTTTTAATTTTTCGGCATCAAACATCATCTCATTCACAAAACGGGATACCGATAGTTCCTTGTTATATCGCTCCGAAACAGAACAGACACTTAAACGTTTTCTTGCCCTGGTCATCGCCACATAAAACATCCTGCGCTCTTCTTCAATATCCGCATCCGAAACAGATTTCTTATGGGGTATCATCTCTTCGTTGGCATCCAGGATATACACACTGTCATATTCCAGACCTTTGGAACTGTGCATGGTGGTCAAAGTAACTGCATCAGCCAAATTCTTTTGTTTTGCCCACTGTTCTTTCATTTCCCTGGTATAATGTTCTATATGTTCAAAATAACTTTCATAGTCTTTATAGTCCTTGGCACTTTCTGCCAGTTCATCCAAAGTTTCTATTAAATCACTTTCACTAATTCTTCGATATGCTGCATATTCACTCAGATAACTTTCATATCCCACTGCCTTTTGAATGTAGCGAATCGCTGCATAGGGTGCCATATTCTTTATCATTGCCAGGTCATATTCTAACTTTTCTATCCGCTCGACCATCCAGTCCTTATCCTGATAATATCGTTTTATACTGTCAAAGTCTACCACTTCCGAAGCCAAGGCATCTCTGCTTAGATATCTTTTCGGACGATTCATGATCAAAAGCAGGTCAGAGCGTATTTTCTCCTCACTTCTTGCCAGTCGAATATAGGCAAAAATATTCTGGCTGATCCAATGTTGAAAAATATTAGGAATTTCATCCCGCATTTTAAAGGGTATATTGTATTCCACCAACTTTTGAGCTAACAACCTGGGCTGACTATTTGTGCGAAACAACACTGCGACTTCCGCTAAAGGGCAGCCCTTGCTTTTTTCATTCACAATCTCCCTGATGACCCATTCCACTTCTTCCTTCTGGGTTTTGAAATGTTTTACCTTTACTTTGTCCCCTTCTTCATGGATTGCTTTGATCTCTTTTAAAAATCTGGTGGTGTTATTTTTAATAACATATCCTGCTGCCTCCACAATATTTTGGGTACTGCGGTAGTTATAATCTAACACGACCCGTTCTGCATTTGGATAATCCCTTTCAAATCCCAGCATAATTTCCGGCTTTGCCCCACGAAAACGGTAAATACTCTGATCATCATCTCCCACAATAAAAAGATTGTTCTCAGGCTGTGCCAAAATACGAATATTATCATATTGTATCTGGTTGATATCTTGAAATTCATCAATCAGTATATACTCATATCTGGATTGCCAGAATTGTCGTATTTCCTTGTACTGCACCAGCAGTTCATTACACATAAGCAACATATCATCAAAATCTATCAATCTTGCTTTGTTTAGTTTCTCCTTATATTCCCTGTATATTTTTCGAAAAATATCGGCACTGCAATTGGCGGAATAATAGTTTTTTAAGTCAATCCTCTCCGATTTTACACGACTGATTTCAGCAGTTAAGTCTGCAATAAACTCATTTTCATCTTCCAGCTCTATTTCATACTTTTGTATTAACTCCCTTAAAAAACCAATCCTTTGGTCATCACGAATAATATTCTCACCCTTAAGTCCATAAGCATATTTAAGTATGCTAAAATAAACTGCGTGGAAGGTGCCAAAGGTTACATTGGGCCGCTCCCCCTCCATCAGCTTATAAAAACGCTCTTTCATTTCCAAAGCCGCTGCTTTTGTAAATGTAATCACCAAAATATGGTCAGGTGCAACACCACATTCTTCTATTAAATATTTTGTGCGGGAAGTGATTGTGAATGTTTTCCCAGAGCCGGGGCCGGCTAAGACTAACATCGGCCCCTTGTTATGTGATATAGCTCTGTTTTGTGCTTTATTTTTGTTCATGGAAAATTAACCTTCCAATTTTTCGATTGCAGCCCGAATACGTGTCATAGATTCTTCTTTGCCTAAAATTTCCATTAACTCTGTAGCCCCACCTGGTGTCATCTGCTTTCCTGACACTGCAGTACGTACCGGCCACATAACAGTTCCATTTTTATATTCCTTTTCCTTTGCAAAGTTCACTAACATTTCATATAAGGAATCATTATCAAAAGCCTCCTGGGCTTCCACCACTGGAAGAAGTTCCTTTAATACTGCAAGGGATGTCTCTTCGTTGGTTTTCATCTTCTTATGACAGTACATACTCTTGTCATATTCCGGTACCGCCTCAAAAAAGTCGATATGTTCCTGAATATCCGGGAATACTTCAATTCTTGTCTTTACCATAGTCGCAATCTTTTTGAAATCCAAATCTTTGGAAATGACTTCTTTCATATATGGCAATGCCATCTGGTAAAACTTATCATCATCCATGGCTTTCATATATTCCCCATTCATCCATTTCAGCTTTACCATATCAAATACTGCCGGCGACTTGCTCATATGATGATAATCAAAGGCTTTTACCAGCTCTTCCAGGCTAAAAATCTCTGTATTGTCCTGAGGACACCAGCCTAAAAGTGCAACAAAATTTACCACAGCCTCTGTCAAAAATCCCTGTTCGATTAAATCTTCATAGGATGAGTGTCCACTTCTCTTACTTAATTTCTTGTGCTCCTCATTGGTAATCAAAGGACAATGTACATATACAGGAACCTCCCAGCCAAACGCCTCATACAAGCGATTATACTTTGGCGAAGAAGAAAGGTATTCATTTCCACGTACCACATGGGTAATTCCCATCAAATGATCATCCACCACATTTGCAAAATTGTAGGTGGGATATCCATCGGATTTAATCAACACCATGTCATCTAACTCGGCATTGTCTACGGTGATATCCCCGTAAATTTCATCATGAAAGGTTGTAGTTCCTTCGGTAGGATTATTCTGGCGGATTACATAAGGGATACCTTTCTTTAAGTTTTCTTCCACTTCTTCTTTTGATAAATGAAGGCAATGCTTATCGTATACTGTGATTTCCTTTCCAGCAACCTCACTCTTTAGGCTGTCCAATCTCTCTTTGTCACAAAAACAATAGTATGCCTCTCCCTTTTCCACTAACTGCTTTGCATACTCTAAATAAATTCCAGATTCCTGACGTTCACTCTGCACATAAGGTCCAACTCCGCCATCTTTGTCCGGACCTTCATCATGAATCAAACCTGTCTTTTCTAACGTTCTATAAATGATATCCACTGCACCTTCCACAAAACGTTCCTGGTCAGTATCCTCAATACGAAGGAGAAAGTCTCCTCCTTCATGCTTTGCAATCAAATAAGCATATAACGCCGTTCTTAAGTTTCCTACGTGCATACGTCCGGTTGGACTTGGTGCAAATCTTGTTCTTACTTTACTCATATTTCTAATCCTCTTGTTCTCTATAATTTATTTAGCTAACGCCATTAAGCTTTCCGACAATTCCTGCAGTAATTCTTCCGCTTCTTTTAGGCTTCCTCCCTTTACCCCAAAATAGAATTTAATCTTTGGCTCTGTTCCGGATGGGCGTGCACAGCACCATGCATCCTGATCCAATTCGTAATACATAACATTTGAGGAAGGTAAATTTGTACTGCTCTTCTCGCCGGTAAGCATATCTAATCTCACATCCTCCTTATAATCTCTCACAGCCTGCACCTGAAATCTTCCAAAATTCTTCGGTGGGTTCTGACGCAGACGATTCATGATACTCTGAATCTGCTCTGCTCCGTCAATTCCTTTTAGGGTAATAGTGGAAAGACCTTCTTTGTAATAACCGTATTTTTCATACATATCCACCATGGCGTCCCACAAGGTTTTCCCCTGACTCTTACAGTAAGCTGCCACTTCACATAACATCATCACTGCAACGCAGGCATCTTTGTCTCTGGCATAAGTACCTGCCAGACATCCATAGCTTTCTTCTAAACCAAACACATACTCATTGGTATGATTTTCCTCAAACAGCCGAATCTGTTCCCCAATATATTTAAATCCTGTTAAGACCTCAAGTAATTTCACCTTATATTCTTCCGCAATTGGATCTGCCATATTGGTGGTCACAATGGTCTTAACCAATGCACCATTGTGCGGCAAGGTATGATTCTTACTGCGTTCCCTTAGAATATATTCCGCAATGAGCATCCCTGACATATTTCCAGTAAAAGATACATATTCCTTGGTCTTTGTATCCTTACAATACACTCCAAGTCTGTCTGCATCTGGATCTGTTGCCAATACGATATCAGCATCCACCTCTCTTGCCAATTTCAAAGCGAGCTCAAAGGCTTTTGGATCTTCCGGATTGGGATAGGCTACGGTTGGAAAACTTCCATCCGGCATTTCCTGTTCCTTTACAACATAAACGTTTTCAAATCCAAGTTCCTTCAACACTCTTCTCACCGGAAGATTCCCTGTTCCATGCAGTGGTGTATATACAATCTTGATATCCTTTGACATTTTCCGAATCATGTCCGGATGGATACTCTGTTTCTTTAGTTCATCCATATACTTATCATCGATTTCACTGGAAACTATATGATACATCTGTTGTTGCAAAGCTGCTTCCTTGGACATTGTCTTTACCTGACTGTACTCTGTAACCTTAGCTACCTCTGCCAAAATATTTTTGTCATGAGGTGGGGTAATCTGGGCACCATCTTCCCAGTATACCTTATATCCATTGTATTCTCTAGGATTGTGACTTGCGGTAATCACAATTCCAGCAATACACTTTAATTCACGAACTGCAAAAGAAAGTTCCGGAGTAGGTCTTAAAGAGGAGAATACATAAGCCTGAATTCCATTGGCATTCAGACATAAGGCAGCTTCCTCTGCAAACTCGGGAGACATACGTCTGGAATCGTATGCAATCACAACTCCCTTGCTTTCTCCACCACAAAGTTTAATATAATTTGCAAGTCCCTGGGTAGCTTTTCTCACCGTATAAATATTCATACGATTGGTTCCCGCACCAATCACACCTCTCAAGCCACCTGTTCCAAATTCTAGTTCCTTGTAAAATCTATCTTCAATCTCTTTTTCATCGTTTTCAATTTCTCTTAATTCTTTTTTTGTTTCTTCATCAAAATAGTCTGAGTTTAACCAATTTTCATAAGCTTGACGATAATCCATAGTTTTCTCCTTTCCTCCAAACAAAACTCTATCTATTTTCCCACATTTTTTCCATCTTTGCAAGTAGTTTGTAAATAGTAACACAAAACAACAAAAGGCAGCAACCATACAATATTGTCTGGTTGCTCCCCTTTACTCTTAATTTTCGTATCTGTTCAAAATTACCGAACAATTACATCTCTTCTTTTATTTAATTTAACAAAGTAACCACACAAACCGGTGAACGATAATATGCGTTAGAAATACGGATACCTGTTCTCTCCGTACTTGCATGGATTACCTGTCCATTTCCAATGTACATAGCAACATGGTTAATTCCGCCTCCGTTACCATAGAAGAATAAATCTCCCGGTTGAGCTTCTCCTGCGCTGATTCTTCTACCACAATTTGACTGGGCTGCGGAAGAATGGGGTAGACCTATCCCATATTTTGCATACAGACTCATAGTAAATCCTGAACAGTCTGTTCCGTTGGTAAGCGAACTTCCTCCCCACACATAAGGATTTCCCAAAAACTGCATTGCATACTGAACGATGGAAACTCCGGCGCTGGAAGCACTGCCACTGCCACTTCCACTGCCACTTCCACTCTCCTGTTCTAACTCTTTAATGGTTACGGCTGATTCCAGTTCTTCTGACAATGTAGCGTAATCAGAAGAAATATATCCTTCATCTGAGTCAAAGGATACCTTAATCCACTCACCCATATCCTCGATGACTTCCAATTTTTCACCCATAGGAATCAAATCAACTGTGGACGCATCCATGCTTGCACCTGTTCTTACTCGCAAACTTTCTGTATTCACTACGGTTGCCATCATGGTAATAGCATCCTTTGCAACTGCCTTTGCCTCATCGCCAGTGTAAAGATACTCTGACTTTACATATCCTTCTACATTTCCAGACTTAATCTTGGTCCATTCTCCCTCTGTCCCCAAAATCTCACAGCCTGCATTCTTATTCATCTTTCCTATAAGCTTTTGGTCTTCTCCTGCACCTTCCCGTACATTCAAATAGTTATCTACATGAGCAATTCCCAAATTGGTATACCCTGCAATTTTTTCCTCTGTTCCCTCTTTTGTTTCCACTGTTTCGTTTGCCTTTACCTGTGCTGATATCGTCTCACAACCAAGTACCGTTTCACTGCCTACTGTAATGGCAATCTCTTCTGCCGCTTTTACTGTCAGCACATTTGGTGCTGTCACACACTGACTAACAAAAAAAGCTGTACCTAATATACAAAAACCTGTTACGATTTTCTTCATTGTATTCTTCATCAGAACCTCCTGAATTTATTCCCTATGTTTTTTCTCATTATCTGTTACACATTTGTTACATTTGTTACACATATATCACAGTTAGACATTTTAACAGTATCATAGGTTTTTGTCAAGGAATTCCATAGCAACTTACCATTTTCAGGATATTTCTCATCTTATTTTTATTATGCATTTTGTATGTATTTTCATCTTTTCTATTTTATTTTCTTATATATTGCACATTGGTTTTTCACTTTTGCTCCTTAATGGTGTAAAATTCATAAGATTTTTTTGTACAATGTCACAAAATTGATTTTTTTCTCACTTCTACAGGATTCCCAGCTCCTTATCTCTCTTTATCATTTCAGCAATCCCTTCTTCTCTTGTATATCTCGGCTTCCATCCTATCACTTCCAAGCTACTGATATCTGCCACAGAGGAAAGCGGTTCATTGTCATTTCTCGGTCTCTCTCCAAAGCACAATTTTGTCTGACTGTCTGCCTCTTTCCAAATCATTGTTACAAATTCTTTCAAGGTGATAGGCTGACCCATTCCCACCTGGAACTGTTGAAACTTAGGAAGATTCTCTAGATTTTCTATTACCTTCATATACGCATCTACAACATTTTCCGAGTAAATATAATCTCTTTCCTGCATCCCATCTGACAGCTCTAATTTAGGCACATTGTGCACACAATTATGCTCTACATAACGAATAAACTTTCCCTGGATGTCATCTTCCCCAAATATATGTTCTAAATCCATAGAATAAAAACGTATTTTTCCCAAGGCAGCAAATTCTTCCCCCCAGTTGATAAACTGATATTTAGACAAGGTGTAATCCGCCATGTATATTTTCTGTGTCATCCTGCCACAAGATAATTGTTTGGTACTGTAGCTCCCTGTATTGATAAAAAAATCACATCCCGCCTGACTTGCACAGTCTAAAAGTTCCAAGCCGAAGAGTAAATTGGTCTTTGCCACTTCCACAGTCTCATCATCTTTTCTTCCATAACGCACTGCACAATGAATTACCCCATGGGGTTTCTCCTTTTGAAAAATTTCTTTCATAGACAGTGACGTGCCCATTTCCGTC
Source organism: uncultured Lachnospiraceae bacterium (assembly GCA_902767135.1). GTDB lineage: Bacteria > Bacillota > Clostridia > Lachnospirales > Lachnospiraceae > RUG11237. Next base: position 35,719 of record CACXGE010000105.1, read on the forward strand.
TGTTCATCCACATTATACACACTGCATTTTCCCATCTCTTCTTCAATTCTGCCACAGTCAGAATTCTTTCGTTTCAGCAAGACCACCTGATACTCTTCTTTTATCAGCCTTTTTACTATTTTACTGCCTAGAAAACCGGTTCCACCAGTCATTATGATTTTCATATATGTACGTCCTTCCTTTTGATACTTTTGTAATAACTATTCCGTACAGGCCTCAGCATTTACTGCTGAGGCCGTAGAAAAATGTAAATTTTACAAAAATGGGGCAATTTGCATGCGTTAGCATTGCCCCATTTACTATCTGCTCCGTAGCTCTGAACAGATACCTTTTGTATTAAATATACTATATTTTATCTTGTATTAAAACTGTTTATCAATATATTAACGAAAAAACAACTTTACAACCGCATTTTTTTGTGATATTCTGATAAAGGTTGCAATCAAGCAATCAGGATTAATATTTTGGAGGTATCATCATGAACAAGGGTACAGTAAAGTGGTTCAACAATCAGAAAGGATACGGATTTATTTCTGACGAGGCAGGAAACGACGTATTCGTTCACTACTCTGGCTTAAACATGGAAGGCTTCAAGTCTTTAGAAGAAGGCCAGGCAGTGGAATTTGATATTGTTGATGGCGCTAAGGGACCACAGGCTACAAATGTAACAAAGCTTTAATCAATTTTTATTCATGTACTCTTTTTTGTAATATTATATAAAATTTTATTAAAAGAAAGCAATACATTGATAAACAAAAGGTTAACCTAAGAAGTGCGGTTTTTCCGCACTTCTTTTGTTTTTACAATTCTTTTAAAACTTCAAGAAGATATTCCCAGACTCTTCTGGTAGAGGAAATGCTTAATCTTTCCTGTGGTGTATGGATATCACGGATATCCGGTCCCATAGAGACACATTCTAATCCCGAAAGCTTTGCCGACAAAATTCCGCATTCCAATCCCGCATGAATCGCCTCAATTTTTGCCGATTTTTGATACATTCTCTGGTACACATCCAACATTACTTTCTGTAGCTTGGAATCCGGATTATAGGCCCATCCTACATAATCCCCTTTTTCAGAATAATCACAACCTAAAAATTCGGTTAAATACCCGATTTTCTCGCTCAGTGCCCTCTTTTCACTCTCTACGGAACTTCGGATGGACACCTCCATTACCACCTGTTCCCCTACCGTCTTTAAAATCCCCAAATTGCAGGAAGTCTCCACCAATCCCGGAATTTCCATACTCATCTTCTGAACCCCATTTGGCAACTGTCTCAACACGTACATTAGAATTTCTTTATTCTTTGGATGAAACATCACTCCCTGCTGCTTGGGCATTTTATGCACCTTTATCCGGATTCCTTCCTCAGAGCCTTTAAACTCCCCAGCTAACTCCCTTTCCATTTTAGCTGCAAGAGAACATACAATTTCTTCGTCTTCTTCTTCACACCAGATAACACTTCTGGCTGCCCTTGGTATCGCATTGTCCTTTAAGCCTCCGCTTATGGTCTCAATACCAAATCCCATATTCTTGGAAATTTCGAATAAGAGCCTTCCCATCAAAATATTTGCATTGGCCCTTTCCTTATCAATTTCCACTCCGGAATGTCCTCCAGCCAAACCTTCCAATAATAACTCGTATCGTGCCCCCTCTACTTCCACATAATCTACAGGCAGTTCAATGACACCTACAAGGCCACCGGCACAGCTTACAGTCAAAACACCTTCGTCCTCCGAGTCAATATTGATGAGCCGTTTTCCCTGTAAGACACTACAATCCAACGCATTTGCCCCAAGCATACCAATTTCTTCATCCACGGTAATCACAACTTCCAAAGCCGGGTGATCAATGGTTTCTGACGCAAGAATTGCCAGGCAGTACGCTACCGCAATGCCGTCATCGCCTCCCAGGGTAGTATGTTTTGCAAAAATCTCATCTTCCTCTACTTCCAAAGACAGACCATCTTTGTAAAAGTCAATGTTTGCACCCTCTTCTTTTTCGCAAACCATATCCATATGTCCTTGCAAAATCACTGTTTCTGAAGCCTCATACCCTTTGCTGGCTTTCTTAAAAATAATGACATTTCCACAAGGTTCCTGTATATATTCCAGAGAATGTTTTTTTGCAAATTCCACAAGATAATCGCTGATTTGCCTGGTATTCCCCGAGCCATGGGGAATAGAACATATCTCTTCAAAAAAATGAAACACTTCTCTTGGTTCAAAATCTAACACCATATTTCTTCCCACTCCTTTTCACACCATTTTTCCGATTTTTTATTTTCTAATCCAATGTAATAATCCACCCTGTCTTTCAAGGATTTCAATCCATCATTTCCAACACGGTTTCAAATTTCAAAGGACCACCAAATAAATCCAGTGCACTTCCAATGGTTACATCCAAACGATGTTGTCCTAATACCCCCAACTGTTTGATATCCTCATAACTTCCCACGCCACCTGCATACGTAATTGGAAGCTTTCCATAATCCCCTAACATCTTCGCTAAATCCTTTTCTATTCCAGAAGCCTTGCCTTCCACATCTACTGCATGAATAAGGAATTCATCACAAAATTCATGAAATTTTTCCAAAGTTGCCTGCTCTAACTTTTCCTGTGTAAACTTTTGCCAACGGTCTGTCACAACATAGTATGCATCCTCTTTTCTTCTACAGCTTAAATCCAAGACAACTCTTTCTTTCCCCACAGTATCTACCAGTTTTTTCAGATGTTCCCAGTTCACCACTCCGTTTTGAAACACATAGGAAGTCACAATCACATGACTGGCACCTGCCTCTATATATTCCTTTGCATTTTCACAGGTGACACCTCCCCCTACCTGCATCCCCCCCGGATATGCCTTTAATGCCTCTAACGCCTGTCTTTTGGTTTCTTCATAATACTCAGAACTAACAGGATTCAACAAGATAATATGCCCTCCTGTGATTCCTTTTCTTCTATATGTATTGGCATAAAATGTAGCATCCTGTTCTGAAACAAAATTTTCTTTTGCCTGATTTCCTGCATCTAATAAACTGCCCCCCACAATTTGTTTCACTTTTCCATTGTGTATATCAATACAAGGTCTGAATTTCATTTTTTCTCCTTTCATAAGTCTAAGGAAGCTGCAAAATCTAAAACCTCACAACTTCCCCTGGACCTACTCTAAACTTTGTATTTACGTATTATCTTTGTGTTCCCCTAGGTGTCGCTAAATTGTTATTTGTTGATGTATTATCTGTAGCATTATTTGTGTTGTTATTTGTGTTGTTATTCGTGTTGCTATTTGTATTACCTGTGTTGTTATTTGTATTATTATTTGTGCCATTGTTATCTAGCAAATCATCCGCAGCATTTTCAGCACCATCAATCACATCTTTTCCTGCTTCTCCTACACCGTCAATCACATCTTCCACTGGACCGTTTCCGTTGCCATTTGTATTGTCAACATTAGCTCCACCTGTCTCTCCGGCAGCGGTCCCATTTCCTCCCACATTGTCTGTCTCTTGGGTGGTAGGACTGGGGGTTACTTTCGCGTTGTTGTTTTCATTACCTGTGTTGTTATTTCCACAACCTGTCATAAGACACACCGCACATAGCAATGCCGCCGGCATACCTACTATGTTTCTTTTCATAACATAAAACACTCCTTTTCTTTCAATAATATTAAGAGCACTGCTCTTATGTATATATTTCCCAAAAAGAAGTGTTTTATACCCGTATCTATTCAGAACCACGGAACAGATACAGATACTCTATTATTTATTATTGTGCGTCAATAACGTCTGCCATGTCGTACATACCAGCACCTTTACCTGCCAAAAACTTAGCTGCCTGCACTGCACCTTTCGCAAAAATTGCTTTTGAATAAGCTGTATGCTTAAATTCAATGACCTCATCTGTCCCTGCAAATATGATTTCATGTTCCCCAACAATGGTTCCACCACGAACTGCACTTAAACCAATCTCTTTCTTTTCTCTCTTTTTTCTCTCCTGGCTTCTATCGTATTTATAATCATACTGATTGTCTAATGCTTCATTGATAGAGTCTGCCAATGCAAGTGCCGTTCCACTAGGCGCATCTACTTTTTGATTGTGATGCTTTTCCACAATTTCAATATCATATCCCGCTGGTGCCAGAATGTTGGTAACCTCTTTTAAAAGTTTTAATAACATGTTGATACCAAGAGACATATTTGCGGATTTCAAAATTGCTGTATTTTCAGAAACCTTGGACACTCTGTCTAACTGCTCCTGGGACAATCCTGTGGTACATAAAACCACCGGCATTTTCTTTTCTTCACAAAAATCTAACAGTCCATCAATGGCTGCAACAGATGCAAAGTCAATTACCACATCCGCCTCTACATTACATTCTGAAATCTTCGAAAATACAGGATAATCGTTTTGGATATGATCTGACACATCAATTCCTGCCACGATTTTTGCATTCTCATCTTCCTTTATGATTCCTGTAATCACCTGGCCCATCTTACCATTGCAGCCATGCATAATAATTCTAACCATTTTTTATCCTTCCTATGTGTCTTATGATTTAATCTGTTACAAAGCTACATGAACGTAACAGTTTAGACTATGGCTAAACTGTTACGAAATCGGGCAATCACCACAAATGCAAAATTACCCGATTTTGTATAATTTACCCTTTCCCTCAGTCTCAGCAGTAAATACCAAGCCTGTACTGAATAGTTACTTTTAAACAACCTTTACTCCAAAATCCTGCATTGCTTTCTTTAAACTTTCCTTGTGGGCATCTTCCATTTCAGTTAACGGCATACGAAGTGGTCCTGCCTCCATGCCCATCATGTTCACCGCTGCCTTTACCGGAATTGGGTTTACTTCACAGAATAACTGTTCAATCAAAGGAAGAGCCTTTAACTGAATCTTTAAACTTTCCTCCACATTGCCTTCTAAAAATTTAGCAACCATATCGTGAGTTTGCTCTGGTGCTACGTTAGACAACACTGAAATTACTCCAACACCGCCTAAAGATAACAGTGGAACCACCTGATCATCATTTCCGGAATAAATATCAATACATCCATCTGCCAACTGTGCAAGCTTTGCCACCTGGGAAATATTTCCACTTGCCTCCTTGATTCCCACAATATTTTCCACATTACGGGCTAAAGTAACTGCAGTTTCCGGCAGGATATTACAACCTGTTCTAGATGGTACATTATACATAATAATTGGTGTCTTTACAGAATTGGCAATTGCAGTGAAGTGTGCAATAAGTCCCTTCTGTGTGGCCTTATTGTAGTATGGTGTCACCACTAAAAGTCCATCCACACCATATTTTTCCGCCTCCTGGGACAAATAAATTGCTGTTTCCGTACAGTTAGAACCTGTTCCGGCTATCACAGGGATTCTCCCAGCAACTTTGTCAACAGTGTACTTAATGCACGCTAAATGTTCCTCATGTGACAGAGTCGATGCCTCTCCTGTGGTTCCACAAACGATAATTGCATCTGTCTTATTCGCCACCTGGAACTCCAACAGTTCCCCTAACTTTTCATAATTTACCGTTCCATCCTGATGAAACGGTGTGATAATCGCAACCCCTGCGCCTTTAAAAATTGCCATAATTTCCTCCTTAAAATGAACAAACATTATAGAACGTTACATATAGTTATCTGTATTCATTGCATATTTTGCCCTATGGAATACTTCCAACTATACCTACCAAAAAAGGAACCGGCTTACACCGATTCCTCCAAAATTTCCTTCTGATTCATCGATAGCGCACCATCCATACTAAGATGACAGTCATACAGTTGTTCACTGTATGCCCAAGAAATATATTACAGCTATATCCCTTTCGGCAAAATTCCCTTTCCTCAGGCTTCTTCTGCTCCTGTAAGCATCCACCTGGCTACTGATAAATTTCGCAACCTCTACCTAAACATACCTTGATACAAGCATTGCCGCCTGTTCCTTTTTTCTTAATCAGATTACCACTTATTATAACGATTGTCAACAGCTTTCAACTTTTGTCACTTCATCTGCCATGGACTTTACTTCATCCGGAAGGCATCTTCCTGTAAATACCAAGTCCATTTGCTCACCTTTATGCTCAATCAGTTCTTTGATTTCTTCCACGGAAATAATTTGATTATCTAAGAGTCCTAAAATTTCATCTAAAATCAGCATATCCGAGCCACCAGTCTGTAAGACTTTTCTGGCGAAGCTAATCCCATTGCGTATATTAGAAATCTCTTCCGTCTGTTTTTCTTCGGAAAGGGAATCGTAAAATTCGTCTGATTTTTCAAACCGAAACACTTTTATTTCAGGTTCCAGACGACGGATAAAATTTATTTTATCCTCATCCCTTGCCTTGAGAAACTGGATAATTGTTACACTTTTCCCCTGACTTGCCGCCTGTACTGCCTGACCAAAAGCCGCTGTAGACTTTCCTCTTCCATCACCGTAAATGATTTTTATCTGTCCCACTTCCATAAGTCACCTCTTTAACAAATGTTTCTTTTGATGAAATATAAACAAATGCATAGTATCACATTACGAAAGTTTTTACAAGAAATTTAAAAAATTCCCAGCTGCATCCAACCAGCAACCGGTAGCAATACAGATATACGTACCGTTTCGTCAAATATAATGTTTACGAAATCTTACTAGGCTCAGAACAGTTGGCCACGTATTCTAACTTACTTACAGAAACTTCATAGGCTACTCTCTTCTCAACCTCTTCCTCTCCTAATTTTTTTACATACTCACGACTTTGAATACGTCCCCAGACCTGAATATGTCCACCCACCTGGAATTCCGATGCAAATCTGGCATTTCTTCCCCAGCAGATACAGGGAATATAGTCTGATTTACCATAGGGGCGATTTACAGCGATGAGTAAATCTGCAATTTCTCTTCCCAACGGCGTTTTGCGATACACAGGTGCTTTACATATGTATCCGTCCATAAAAATCTGGTTTGTTTTTGCACCATCTTCTGCTTCGTCCACAAATTCAATTTCCCTGACAAACACAGATAGCACAAGCTTATTCTTCTTCTCTTCGTGTCTGTTGTAAGAACGAAACTGTCCGCTGACACAGCAAAGGGTTCCTGTCATATCCTGATTTACATTTACCAAACGCTCTGAAATCATCATAGGAATCACATCATAAGAATCACTGAGTCTTTTCACCTTAAGGTCTACTGTATAAAATCCTTCTCCGTAAATTGCATGACTGAATGTGAAACCTCCACTGATTTCACCCATCATAGTTACCTGATTGTTTTCAATAACTTTATCTGTCATTAATAAGTTCTCCCTTCTTCTACAAGTATCTTTGCATAAATATATATATTCTAGTATTCTGTTCTTTAGAACATTTATATTCATGTTTTCATCGACAATGTTTGACACATTATATGATTTTAACATATTCCGATAAAAAAAGATAAATAAATTCCATAAATTATTCTTAAATTTTTATTATTTTTCTTTAATTTTATCAAAAATCATCAAAATTTATCGAAAATAAATTATTCTCTTGTATTCTAACAAAATTATGGTAAACTAAGTAGGTATATTTGTTGCTATTTAGGACAGATTTCAGTATTCATGTATCCGTTCATTGCGTTTGAACGAGTACCTATATTTTAAATAGGAAAGGATTTTTAGAATGAAAACGAAACGGGAAGATATTCGTAACATTGCCATTATAGCCCACGTAGACCATGGTAAAACAACCCTTGTAGATGAACTTTTAAAGCAAAGTGGTGTTTTCCGTTCTAATCAGGAAGTTGCCGAACGTGTCATGGATTCCAATGACATTGAACGTGAACGTGGTATCACAATTTTATCCAAAAACACTGCTGTGTTTTATAAGGATACCAAAATCAACATCATCGACACTCCAGGACATGCGGATTTTGGTGGTGAAGTAGAGCGTGTACTAAAAATGGTAAATGGTGTTGTCTTAGTGGTAGATGCTTTCGAAGGTGCTATGCCTCAGACAAAATTTGTGTTAAAGAAAGCATTGGAATTAGATTTACCTGTAATTGTATGTATTAACAAAATCGACCGTCCGGAAGCACGACCAGATGATGTGATCGATGAAGTATTAGAGCTATTGATGGATTTGGATGCTTCCGATGAACAGTTGGACTGCCCATTTATCTACGCATCAGCAAAGAATGGCTATGCCATGAAAAGCTTAGATGATGAGCCTAAGGATATGGAGCCATTATTTGAAACCATTATCAACTACATTCCTGCCCCGGAAGGTGACCCGGATGCAAATACCCAGGTGTTAATCTCTACCATCGATTACAATGAGTATGTAGGTAGAATCGGTGTGGGTAAGGTTGACAATGGTTCCTTGAAGGTAAATCAGGAATGTGTACTGTTAAATGCCCATGATCCAAGTGTAAATAAAAAGGTAAAAATTTCTAAATTATATGAATTTGACGGTTTAAAGAAAGTGGAGGTAAACGAGGCAGGCATTGGTGCCATCGTGGCTATTTCCGGCATTGCGGATATCCATATCGGTGATACCATCTGTGCTCCGGAGAAACCTGTGGCAATTCCTTTCCAGAAAATCTCAGAGCCTACCATTGCCATGACTTTCGTGGTAAATGACTCTCCTTTGGCAGGTCAGGAAGGTAAATTCGTCACCTCAAGACATTTACGCGACCGCTTATTCCGTGAATTAAACACTGATGTGTCTCTTCGTGTGGAAGATACCGACAATGCGGATTCCTTCAAAGTATCCGGGCGTGGTGAGTTACATTTATCCGTATTAATCGAAAATATGCGCCGTGAAGGTTTCGAATTTGCCGTTAGTAAGGCAGAGGTTCTCTACAAGAAAGATGACAATGGAAAGTTATTAGAACCAATGGAATTAGCCTATATCGACGTTCCAGATGAATTTTCCGGAGCTGTCATCGAAAAGCTAAGCCAGCGCAAGGGTGAGCTTCGCAACATGGGTACTTCCAATGGTGGATATACAAGACTTGAGTTCTCCATCCCATCCCGTGGTTTGATTGGATACCGTGGAGAATTTATGACAGATACCAAGGGAAATGGTATCATTAACACAATCTTTGACGGATACGGCCCTTACAAAGGAGATATCCAGTATAGAAAACAGGGTTCTCTCATCGCATTTGAATCCGGTGAATCCATCACTTATGGTCTGTACAATGCACAGGAACGTGGAACGTTATTTATTGGACCTGGAGAAAAAGTATATGCAGGAATGGTCATTGGCCAGAACGGTAAAGCAGAAGATATTGAATTGAATGTATGCAAAAAGAAACAGCTTACCAACACCCGTTCTTCCAGCGCAGATGAAGCACTTCGTCTCACACCTCCTCGTATCTTGAGTCTGGAACAGGCACTTGATTTTATTGATACGGATGAATTACTGGAAATCACACCAGAAAACCTCAGAATCCGCAAGAAGATTTTAGATCCAACCATGAGAAAGAGAGCAGCACGTAACAACTAATCTCCCTTTTTCATATGCAAAAAAGCTGTGACAGCAAAGTGATATGATCCCCTTTAAGTAGACAAGGTAAATAACCAAATCTACTTAAGGGGGATTTTTTATGTCCAAATATCCTGCAGAATTAA
>CACXGE010000106.1 GCA_902767135.1 uncultured Lachnospiraceae bacterium
AAGTGCTCATAGCTAGGCTCCTTGGTCAAGCGGTTAAGACATCGCCCTTTCACGGCGGTAACACGGGTTCGATTCCCGTAGGAGTCATTAGTCACGAAAGTGTGGCATATAGTATGTATAAGAGTAAGTGCTCATAGCTAGGCGACTTAGCCAAGTGGTAAGGCATGGGTCTGCAACACCCTGATCGTCGGTTCAAATCCGTCAGTCGCCTCTAATATTAACCCCGGAAGAATTTTCTTTCGGGGTTTTTTGTTAAGGTATATAAAATTTGTCCTGCTTCTATAATGACAACTCTTTCTCCTGCCGAAATACACAACGTAAAGTTGCGAAAAATTCATCATCATTTACAAAATTAATTATAAAAATAGAGTTGGGAGAGAAAAGTTATGGGGAAAAGAAAGAATTGTAAACAAAAACAGGAGCTGCCAAAATACAGTGACTTATTTAGCAAAGTTATAAATAAAAATATCAGTATTATACTTATTATTATCTTGGGGATCACTTTGACAGGGGTTGCTTATATGTCAATGGAGATTGCAAATACCAAGATACAGGCAGAGGCAGATAATTATAATGGTCAGGTAGAAAAATGGGTGGCACAACAGAAAAATATTTTGGATATGTTTGTAAATGGTTTGGAAGCCCAAGGAGACATGTACAAAGATTATGACAGAGCAGTTGCATATCTAAATGACATTACGGAAAAATATGAGGAAATTTCCTGTACTTATATTTCGGATCCAAAGCTGCCACAGTTAGTTATAATGAATAACGGCTGGACGCCGGATTCGGATTTTGATGTGGCATCGCGCTCTTGGTATAGTGAAGCCATAGACAACGATGAGATTTATATTACAGCCCCCTATGCAGATGAGCAGACTGGTGGATATTGTATCACCTTTAGTAAGCGTGTAGTGATTGATGGAAAGGTTATCGGCGTATTTGGCATTGATTTTTACATGGACAAGCTGACTAAGATACTAAAGGAAAGCTATAGAGGAACAGATTACGCATTTCTTGTGGATGGAGAAGGCACGATTGTAACCCATCCATCAGAACAGTTCCAGCTTGGCAATGACATTAAAATAAATATTAATGATACAAAATACAAAAAAGCAGTGGGGGCGGATGGCAAGGTATCCACAATGATAGACTATCAGAGAAAAGCAAAAACGCTGACCAGTGTTTCATCAGAAGAATCCGCTTTTTCTGTGTTTGTTGTAAAAGACTGGGGAAGTGCATATTTTTATCTACTGGCAAGTATTGTGCTGTATGTGATTTTATTCATACTGTGTCTTGTTGTGGTAAGTAAAAGAAATTCCAAGGTAATTGGAACCTGGTTTCAGCCATTAGAACTTCTTGCAAATAAGATTCCAGCGATTGCTCAGGGAAATTTGGATATTAATTTTCAAGAGGAAGAAATCTGTTTGGAAATTATGGTGTTGCAGGAATCTTTAAATACTACAATCACCACACTGAAAAAATATGTGAATGATATAGCAAGAATTTTGCAGGAATTAGCAAAGGGAAATCTGGCAGTTACCTCACAGGTAGAATATCAAGGGGATTTTATAAAGTTATCGGATAGTATTCATGATATTACGGGTAACCTAAGTACGTTGGTAAAAGAAATTGACAATAGCGCAAAGCAGTTTAAGAGTATATCTGTGGAAGTGTCAGAAACTTCCGGTCAGGTCGCAAAGGGGGCAGTTACCCAGGAAGAAAATATTAATAGTCTGGCAGGAAATATTGACATTCTCCAAAAAAATATGTGGTCAGTAAATCAAAACGCTTGTAATGTGATTCAGGCTGTGGAGATAAATAATGGAAAGTTAAAAGAAATTTCTGAGAATCAGATTGCCATGCTCCATGAAAAGATGAAAGATATCCAGAACAGTTCAGCCCAAATTGGCGAATGTGTGGAAATGATTACAGGAATCAATGCCCAGACAAATTTACTGGCCTTGAATGCTTCCATTGAGGCTGCGAGAGCAGGAGAGGCAGGAAAAGGTTTCGCTGTGGTGGCAGAGGAAATCCGTGGGTTGTCAGAAGATACTTCCAGGGCAAGCGAAAGCATCAACGAGATGATACAAAAGAATAATCAGGCAGTAGAACAAGGGCTGGGGATTATGGTAAAAACGGTAGAAGTTCTAGAGAAAAATTTTCAGGGCTTTGTATCTGCAAAAGAAGGGATAGAACAAATGGCTGATGTACTTCAGCAGCAGAGAGAGTACATTACAAAGATTTCTAATTCAGTAAGCGAAATCGAGCAGATTGTCCAAGATAATACAGAGATCTCTAAAGGCAACTCGTCAATGGCAGAAGAGATGACCAAGCAGGCAGAGCAGTTAAATGGGCAGCTGGACAAATTTACTCTGAAAGAGTGAAAATAAAGAAACATTTTGAAGTCAAATCTAACTATTCAGTACAGGTGTCAGCATTTACTACTGACACCGTAAGAAAATGTAGAATTTACAAAAATCGGGCAATTTTGCATTTGTCGGCATTGCCCGATTTACGTAATTGTTCTGAATAGTTACAGTAAAATTATAATTTAGCAGGAAAATCGCTATACTAATGATATATTGAGATACAAGGGGCAAAATACCTTGTGAGCATGATATGATATTGTTAGTATAGCGGATTTTTTATGAGGGGAGTAGTTTATGAAAAAACAAAAAAAGTGGAAAAGATATGGTGGAGGTATTATGATTTCCCTGTTGTCTTCCTTTGCTCTTCGAAACCTAATTTATTTTATTAAAAATATGGAGAAAGCAAAGAATGTAAGTATTTTAGAAAAATCACGTAAAAAGATTCCCTTTTTGGTGTCCGATGATTCTTATGCAGAGGATATGAAGAGAATCGTGGAACCATATGTAAAGAGTTTGGAACAGGATGGCACATTTGAGCCAGAAGAGGGGATTGCGATTCATTATCGTAAGTACCTTATAAAACAACCGGTAGGGCACATAGTGGTATCCCACGGATTTTGTGAGAATTCAGAAAAATATCAGGAAGTAATTTATTATTTTCTAAAGGCAGGGTATTCAGTGTATATTATGGACCACAGGGATCATGGATATTCTGTTCGAACAGAGGAGGATTTATCTAAGGTGTACATCAAAAGATTTTCATCCTATGTCAGTGACTTTAATCAGTTTATGGTACAGGTGGTATTGCCATTGGTGGGAAAAGAGCCTTGTTATTTGTACGCACACTCTATGGGAGGGGGAATCGGTACAGCCATATTAGAACAGCATCCAGATTATTTCAAAAGGGCAGTGCTAAGTTGTCCAATGCTGGAGCCAAATACGGGATTGTCAAAGCCTATGGCAAAGCTTATATGTAATACTATGAGTGTGGTAGGAATGGGGAAATCTTATGTGCCAGGCCATAATCGTTTTAATGTGAATAAGGAATTTGAGCAGGCATCTGCAGGCTCTGAAGAAAGATTTCACTACTACTATGATAAATGCAAGGAAGATAAGTACATGGAAAGCAGTGGAGCAACTTATGGATGGCTGAGAGCCTGTCTATATGGAACAGATGAGATTTTGCGGAAGAAAAATTTGAAGAAAATCACCACACCATGTATTGTGTTTCAAGCAGAAAGAGATAAAAAAGTAAAACCTTATGGAATCATACATTTCACCAACAAAGTAAAGGGCTCCCAATTAATCTATGTGCCAAATGCAAAACATGAACTTTACTCTGCGCCAAATGAAATCCAGATTCCCTATTTTGATACAATCTTTTCGTTTTTAAAAGGAAAATAAAAAGAAGATAAAAAAATGTGAAAAAGGTGTTGACAACCATGGAAGTTATATGATATATTATAACACGTCGCTGGGAACGGTGATAACGAAAAACCTCAAAAAACCTTGATTTTACTGGGGATTCCAGTGTTGAGCCCAAGGCCTCCTGAGAAGAACCAAGAAGATGAAATCAAAAAAATAAAAAAGTTTTTCAAAAAAGTTCTTGACACAGACAACTGGTTGTGTTAAGATATAGAAGTTGTCGCTGATAACACAGCACAACAAAAACAAATGGAACAATGAAAATTAAACAATAAACCAAACCCCGAAAATTCTTGAATAAAATAAGAAGTTTCGGATGAATTTGAAACGAACCTAACAGTAAATGATTGGAAA
>CACXGE010000107.1 GCA_902767135.1 uncultured Lachnospiraceae bacterium
AAGTGCTCATAGCTAGGCTCCTTGGTCAAGCGGTTAAGACATCGCCCTTTCACGGCGGTAACACGGGTTCGATTCCCGTAGGAGTCACTATGGCGACTTAGCCAAGTGGTAAGGCATGGGTCTGCAACACCCTGATCGTCGGTTCAAATCCGTCAGTCGCCTCTATTCTGCCCCTATACTGAATGGTATAGGGGCTTTTTGTTCTATTTTAAAATATGAGGTATAAAAGGAGTTTTTTATGGATACGGAAAAGATTCTAAAATTACAGAAAATGATAGAGGAATGCGAAAATATCGTTTTTTTTGGTGGAGCTGGGGTATCTATAGATAGTTATATTTTAGCACCATTCGTTCTATAGGACAGGATTCTGAACAGTCTCGAAATAAAAATGTAATAAAAACACAAAAAATAAGTAACAAAAAAAGGGAAGTGTGACGAAATAAGTAGCGATAAGGTAATATGTGAGTTGAAGTTTGAACTGTTACCTTATAAGTGTGATAGAAGGGAGATTCTTATGAAGAAAAACAAAATTATGAAGCTTGTTTCGGCATCCTTAGCTGTAGTTATGGCACTGTCAGTTTTTGGAGAGTATACGCCAATACAAGCAGCTACGGTACAACAGGAACAGGGAATTATGAAGGAGGTTACTCCAGCTGAGCCTATTATGGCTGGAGCTACAAATGAGGGCTTTGGTGCTACACTGACAAATGTGGGACCAAATACAAAAGGATATCAAAGTGCGTCGCTTGAGGGGGCGACGATTGTAGATGCGTCAAAGTATAAGGAAATCGACTATTCTTTCTTGGAGAATTTTTCCTTTGGAGAGACGGGAGAATATGATTTTCTTGCAGTGTACGATAATGTAGCAGAGTTGCAGGAAAGTACAGATTATCGTTTGAGAGAAAATGTATATTTGAAAACAAAAGGTTATTATGAAGCAGGAGACAAGGGTGGTGCTGTTTATCTGGTTCAAACAAAGAAGGAAACAGGTTCTATTCTTCTGTCTAATGGCTTATATGCCAATATAGTGCCAGATCAAATTACACTAAAAGATGAAAAATATGCAGTGGTTAGTATGCGTCAGATGGGTGCGAAAGCAGATGGAGAAACTCCAGCTCAAATTTGTTTTGCTAATGCGATTGGTGCGGCGTCAAATTATGCTAAGAGCCACGAGGAGATTGATCGTGGTTTGGCATATATCCCAGCTGGAGAATACAAGGTTACAAATATTATGTCTGCGAATGCAACGAATACCTCAATTGTAGGTGCAGGTCAAGATAAAGCAGTGTTCTTTACGGATAATGATTACAGAAAAACAGAAGGCTATTCAGAGCATTTGATGGAATCTTGGAATTCAGAAAATCTTTATTTTGAAGGCTTTAAATTAGAAGCTAGAGAAGTAGATTTATATCATTATATGAGACAATTTTCATTGTTTTATTGCAAAAATATCTATATATATCAGTTGTCTCTTGTAGTTCCAGAGGGGGCCTATAGAGCATATCAATATCAGGATAAGCAATATTCTAACATGTGCTGTTATTGCGGAAACACAGGTGTTACCATAGATGATTGCTATATGGAGCAAATGTCAGGAACCTATCGAGGTGCCAACCTAGGTATTTTAGATATTTGGAGTGCAGGTGAAAACAATATTACCGTTATGAATTGTAAAATGGTAGGAAATGCAAGAGATGAGCAGATTGGTTTCTTTAGCACAGATAAGGATTCTGCTGCGGTAAAAAATGTGGATTTTATCAATAATGAAGTGATATGCTACAGACCAAAGTATTATGATGTGGTGGGAACCGCAACCATGCGTTTCACTATTGCGTATGCAGATTCGAAAAATATAGAAGATATTCGAATCGAAGGAAATCATTTTAAGGTAGAATGTGATTCCAAATTCATGACCTTTGGAACGTTGAAGAATTGTGATGTGTCTCATAATGTAATTGAAGTTTATACAGCACAGAATAATGGAGCTGCCATTTTTGACAGTTCCTGTGGAGATGGAACACAGGTAAAGATTCACGATAATGAATTTTATCTTTCCTCCTACAATAATTCTAGTAGATATTGTGGACTTGGAGGAGGAGGTTCTCTAACCTTTTACAATAATAGAGTGTTTACAGATATATCGCTCTCTTTAGGATTGTTGGGAAGCTTTCGGAATTGCGAAATCGTAGCCTTTGGTAATTATGGTGGTGGTTCTTTATCTGTTACTACAGTCACTCCAAAATCGGATATTGTGAATAATAAATTTCTATGCTTTAACGGATTTGGTAGTAATCCTGTCTTTGGTTGTGGAAGTGCAACCGATGATATGCATTTTGATAACAATGTGATTTATAACTATAAGAGAAATGTTTTTGGCATTGGCTCATGGGAAGCCTTGGGAATGATTAACAGTGATGCTAATCGCATCTCTTTTACCCATAATGAGATTTACGCTCCAAATACCTATGTGACGCATAATTATAGTAGTGGTGAAAAGGATGAAGCAGGAAATTTTTTACAGAGAATCTTTTATTTTAGAAGTGGTACTGTGAAAACATTAGACATTAGTAAAAATATTTTCCAGGGGTATAAAGGACTGGTAAGATACACAGGAAAGGTAGAGGGCTACGAAAAGTCAGATTATGTATTTGACGACAATCAATATGATGGAATCACAGAAAAATTGGAGGATGTGACAGCAAGTCAAATCGATGTACTTTATCAAGGAAAGGCTTGTACAGATATTACAACAGATCAAGCCTCTATTGACCTAGATACTGTTGTCTATATTCCGACAGAATATGATGAGGAAGGCAATGTAACAAAGCAAGAGGTTGCAACGGATAGAGAAGTAAAATGGTATTCTGCTATCGAAAGTATTGCTACAGTATCAGATGATGGTATTGTCACAAAGCATCAAAATGGTGATGTTACGCTGATGGCTACAACCCTAGACGGAACGACAAGCTTTGGTAAAGTGAAAATACATTTTGAGGATGCAGTTGCAAGTAGTCTTACGACGGATGTATCAGAAATTGAAATGCAGACAGGACTGAGACGTTACTTTACAGCAAATGTGATGCCAGAAACAGCGAGCAAGCAAGTGATTTGGGAGTCCTCGGATGCAGAGGTTGTGTCTATCAACGCTTATGGATTGGCAAATGCCAACAAAGCAGGAGAGGCAATCATTACCTGTAGAACGACAGATGGATCAGGCCTGAAGGCTCAAATTCATGTAACAGTTATAGAGCCATTGGTAAGAGTTGTAAATTTAGCAACAACCGCCAAAACATTTAAATACAGTGAAATAGGAAAAAAGCTTGAATTAAAACCATCCACTGGTCCTGAGAATGCCACAAACCATGGAATATCAAAATGCGTAAGTAGTAATGAAGCGGTGGCAACGGTAGATGATAAGGGTGTTGTGACGGTTACAGGACCTGGTGTTTGTTCGATTAAAGTGTATGCATTAGATGAATCCATCTATAAGGGCTGCACGATTTATGTGACACCAAACAAAATTGAAACAATAAATCAAGCAATAACCAATAGTACGGTGGAGCTTAGCTGGAAGGCTGAAACAGGAGCCTCAGGGTATAAGGTTTACCAATACAATGAAGATTCTAAGGAATATGTAGAAAAGCAGGATATTGGTAAGAGTACAAGCTATAAGGCAACAGGTCTTTCGGCAAAGACCACCTATAAATATAAGATTATTCCATATATATATGTAGGCTGGAAAAATTATATTTATGCAGAGGCTGATGAAGTAAGTGTTACAACTTTTGAGGCAGAGACGATTACAAGCTTTTCGAATGAGACACTTGTCTCAGAATTTTCAGTAGGTGATACCAAAGAAAAGACAGTAAAGTATAATCCAAGTACCTTAAAGAAAACCATAGAGGATTTTGAGTATTCCATCGAAGATACAAAGGTTGCAAAACTAGAGGCCGCAGAAATGAATGGTTCTGGAGTTAAATTCAAGATTACGGCAGTGGCACCAGGAGTGACCAATTTAATTTTGAAATCAAAGGATGAGAGAGGTCAAAGTACGAAGCTACCAATCGCAGTATTTGGCAATTCTATTGATTCTGAGAGTATCAAGTTAACTACAACCTATAAGCATGTGGAACTTGAGTTTGAGGGAATGGAGGACGAAAGTAATATAACTGGCTATCTTGTCAAGAGAAGAAAGGGTTCTCCTGGATACCCATTTAGAGACGTGGATTATGTAGAAAAAAATGAAAGCAAGAAATACAAGGTCATAGATTTGCAGGCTCCAACAGATGCATTAGAGTACTGTTATACGGTTTGTCCTGCGATTAAGGTGGATGACAAAACGATTTATTACGGA
This sequence comes from uncultured Lachnospiraceae bacterium, assembly GCA_902767135.1. Classification (GTDB taxonomy): domain Bacteria; phylum Bacillota; class Clostridia; order Lachnospirales; family Lachnospiraceae; genus RUG11237. Next base: position 4,355 of record CACXGE010000107.1, read on the forward strand.
AAGGGCTGTAGCACGAAGGCAGGCGAAAAGGTGGAGTATTCTGAAATTACAGAATTTACTACAGACAAGAAGGAAATTGCAATGATCTGTGGAAATCAAGAAACAGTAAATGCTTTTATCGAACCGGAAAATGCAACCTACCAATCGGTATACTGGACGACAGATGATAAAGCAATTGCAACAGTAGAAGGAGTGGCAGAAAACAGCAAGACAGCAGAGATTACAGCTCTGAAGGTGGGAGTCACTAAGATAAAAGCAACTACCATGGATGGAAACTACACAGAGTCAGTGATTGACGTGATTGTAACACCAAAGAAGCCAAGCATAGAATCTATAAATGTTGGAAGTGAATGTACCATCCTTACCTGGAACAAGGTAGATGGCGCAAATGGCTATAAGGTGTATAGAAAAAATGGGGATATCTACGAAGAAATTTCTGATGTGGAGTCAACTACGTTTGTAGATAAAAAATTGAAGGCAGATTCCTTGTATCTATATAAACTTGTCCCTTATATGCTTGTGGGACAAACAAAATATGAAGGAGAAGCATTAAATGATATTGTAGCAATGACATCTACAGATAAGCTACCAGTGAAGGCTACGGGATATCATGGTATTTATGACAAGACTTCACACCAAGCTTTAACCATAGAGGGTGTGTGTGATGGCAAATTAGAATATAGCATCAATGGTGTGGATTGGTCAGAGGAAATTCCAGAAATTAAGTATGTAAAGGATAGCTGTCAGGTGTATATCAAATATACAAAGGAGCTACAAATATGCTACGGAATCGTGGAAGCTATCATAGAGAAGGCAGATAGACCAGAGGGGTATCCAGCAGGAAAACTTATATTAGAAGCGGAAAGTGAGTGTTTTGATGTATCATCACTTGCCTTACCAGAGAATTATCAGTGGTCAGAGGAAAGTGCAGCAAAGACTTTCACCTATGCAGAAACGATAAAAGCGGTGGCAAATTATGTGGGAGAGGATGTTCAGAATTATGAAACGACCTCTTTTGAAATTGAAATTTTCCATGAAGCAAATGAAATGAAACATGCAAAGTTAATTTTAAACAAGAAATCCTTTACCTATACCTCCAAAGCAATTGCTCCGGCAGTAACAGTTACTTATGGAAAGAAGACACTTGTTCCAAATGTGGATTACAAGGTAACTTATACGAATCATATAAATCCAGGAGTAGCTATGGTCACCATGGAAGGTGTGAAGGAAAGAGGCTTTATGGGAAGCATTTCTGCAAAATTTGAAATCAAAGCATCAGGAAGCTGCGGAAAAAATGCAAAATGGAAGTATGATATCAAAAAGAAAACGTTGACAATTTACGGAAAAGGAGCAATGAAAAACTTCAAAAAAGCTTCTGAACAGCCATGGTATCCATTTGCAGGAGGTATCACAAGGGTTGTTGTGGAAAAAAATATGACAGGAATCGGTAGCAATGCTTTTTACAACTGTAAGAAAGTAAAGAGCATTCAAGTAAAGACCTCAAAGCTCAAAAAGGTAGGAAAAAATGCACTAAAAGGAGTGCATAAAAAAGCCGTAATTCGTGTTCCGAAGAAAAAGCTACAGCTTTATAAAAATAAGCTTTTCAAAAAGAAGGGGCAAAGCTCCACAGTTAAGATAAAGCGTAATTAACATAACAGCTTTGCTTTATGATATCGTAAAAAGACGAAAACCCTTAACAAATATTGTAAATTCGGTATGATAGATATACAGTAAAGGGAACGAAGAAGCGGATTATTATGTGGGAGGGCATGAACAGAGAGAAAATGGTTGGTGTGAATTTTCAGTGATACCTACAGAACCTACCGTGGAGTTTTTCAGTGAAAACAGGACGTAAGCTGGCGTTAACAGCAAAGAGTGATCAATTTTGATAATTAGGGTGGTACCGCCGGATTTTCTGGTCCCTTATTTCGAGGGCTGGGAAATCCGGCTTTCGTTTTACTATCAATTTATGAAGGTCTGTAAAGGAGAAAAATTATGGCTAAGGACAAAAAATTAGTAGAAGCAATCACAGCAATGGAGGATGATTTTGCACAATGGTATACGGATGTTGTAAAAAAAGCAGAGCTTATTGCATGCATCGCACGTAAGCGACAAAAATACTGTCGCTAAGTGCTCATAGCTAGGCGACTTAGCCAAGTGGTAAGGTATGGGTCTGCAACACCCTGATCGTCGGTTCAAATCCGTCAGTCGCCTCTAATATTAACCCTGGAAGAGAAATCTTCCAGGGTTTTTTGTTTGAAGTTTATTAATTCATCCTAAAAAATCATGTCTATTGACGATAAAATAATTTAATGATAAGATAATATTATTAATAATAATGTAATTATTTTGCAAAAAAAAATTAAGTTAAAAAGAAGAGGGAAAGGATATGAAGAGAAAACAATTTTTAGCAGGATTGTTGATAGTGAGCACTTTGACTACCTATGCTCCTTTGACTACTTCTGCCAAGTCAACACTGAAACTGAATTACAAGACTTTAACGTTAGTGGAGGGTCAAAGTAAGCAACTCAAATTAGGACATCTAAAGAAGAAGCTTTCATGGAAAACTTCGAATAAAAGAGTGTTACAGGTAACTTCTAAGGGAAAAATAAAGGCAGTGAAGCGGGGAACCGCAAGGATAACTGTTTCTTACAAATCAAAAAAATATACCTGCAAGGTGAAGGTTGTGAAAAGAAAAGCAATTCCTACTGCGAAAATATCTGTAAAACCCAAAAAAGTATTATCAGTGACTGCCACCTCAAGTCCTAGAATAACAAAAACTCCTACAAAAAAAATAGAGGTAACAGCAAAACCTACGGCGACAGTAAAACCTACGGTAACAGTAAAACCAACGGCGACAGTAAAACCAACGGCAACAGTGGAGCCAACGGCGACGTTGGAACCCACGGCGACAGTAAAACCAACGGCGACAGTAAAACCAACGGCGACAGTAAAACCTACGGTAACGGTAAAACTCACGGCGACAGCAAAACCTACGGCAACAGTGGAGCCTACAGCAACAGTAAAGCCCACGGTGACAGAAAAGCCAACGGTAACGTTGGAACCCACGGCAACAGTAGAGCCTACAGCGACGTTGGAACCCACGGCAACAGTAGAGCCTACAGCGACGTTGGAAC
>CACXGE010000108.1 GCA_902767135.1 uncultured Lachnospiraceae bacterium
AGCTTAACACTTGCTGTTAAGCTATGCGCCAAGAATGATATTGCGCGAAATTTCAGCCCCATGCATCGTAGATGCATTTTTAATGGGATGAAATCGTTACTGTGCACACAGGGTGTGTACAGTAACGAACTTTTACCAACAATCTAACAATTTTGTAAGAAATAGTTGAGAAAATGCCTGGGGTTTGATATATTAATTATAAGAATGTAGGTGTTTATAATGGAATTAGGAGGTAGCAGATATGAAAAAATGGCAGGAACCGGAAATGCTAGATTTAAACATTGCGTTGACAGCAGGAGGAGTAAAGGTGGGACCAAATCACAGTGGTCACGATTTGCCAACACCGGTACCAACTAGAATACCAACGCCAGAGCCAGACGATAGTGATCCATTTTACGTTTTATAAGAAAAGACAGGATTTCCTGTCTTTTTTTTATTTGAGGTTGGAAAATATAGAATAATATGTTAAAATAAATGCAACACGAGGTGTTACAGCTACGATAATTTTTACAAATTTATGTGAGTTTCATCTCGCGTGAAATCATAAACGCTTCGCAAGGATGCGATCATGTTTTTATATAAAAAGTAAATAAACGAGTAGAAGTAAGAGGGTTAAAAAATGGAACGTAGAGTACTGGTGCTTGAAAAATCTCTTCATCAAAGAAAGGTGCTGAAGAGGAAATTAGATATGATGGTGTCAGCTAGAATTGTTACATTAGGGGAAGAGGATATTATATCTGTATGTAGCGAGTTTCAACCAAGTCATGTAATTATTTATCTAAATGACATGGCATATGATGATATGACAACATTATATGATGTATTGAAGGTGGCCGGGGTGGATGATCATAAAATCATTTTGCTTGGAACACTGGAAGAATGTCAGGAATTTAAGAAAAAGAAAACTATGGATGAGATGATAGAAATAAGGAGACCCGTAAGCATTTGTAACTTTTTATTATCCATTAGAGATATCTTAAACTGTGATGGGGAAGAAGAAATCTGCATGGATGTATACAAAAGGAATATTCTGGTGATTGACGATAATCCTATATCCTTGAAATCCATGAAACGGTGGTTAGAGGATACCTTTAGTGTTTCTATTGTTAATTCCGGTAGGATGGCATTGAAATTTTTAGAAAAAAAAGAGGCAGATTTAATTTTGATGGATTATGTCATGCCAGACATGGATGGAAAAGAAACTTTAAGAAGAATCCGTGACAACAAAAAGACGAAAAATATTCCAGTGTTTTTCCTGACAGGGGTAAATGATAACGAACAGGTGGCAGAGGTAATGAAGCTGAATACACAGGGGTATTTTTTGAAGACAACGCAAAAAGAGGAAGTGGTTGCAGCAATTGCCAATTTCTTGGATGTACTCTAAAAATAAAAGGTACTATCGTGAATTTGCAAATCAAACCAGAGTAGAAAGTAGGGTTTGGGTTTGCAGTTTCTAATGGGATTGGAGGTATGACGTATGGCGTACAGAGCACTGATTATTGATGATAATGCAGTGAATACTGCGGTGATTTCGGGGCTGTTAGAAAAGTTTGATGTAGAGTCTGTGCTGGTAGCGGATGGGGAAGAGGCGGTTGCCAGAGATGATTTAAATGAGTTTCAGATTGTGTTTACAGATTATTTGATGCCGGGAATGAATGGCATTGAGGTAGGAAAGCGGATTAAGGAGATTGTGGCTTTAAAAGGCGGCGATGTTCCAGTGATTATGTGTACGGCAAATCCCGGTGCGGCAGGTCAGGCAGCAGATTATGAACAGGGAATCCGATATATATTGAAAAAACCTGTGAAGATACAGGAATTAGAGCAGGTTTTGAGAAGATATGTGGACAGGGATATTAAAATGTTGGCACATACAGAGGAGAAAAAACCTGAGGAATTTAAGATACCTGGATTGGACACTGCCTATGCAATCAAGCAGTCTGGAGATATTCATATTTATGAGAGTATCCTCAGAGAATATTACAGCGCCATTGATAAAACCAGTCAGCGGATCAGACAGTTTCAGAATGACAATGATGCTGATAAATTCAGGATAGAAGTCCATGGGTTAAAAAGCTCCTCTAATCTGGTGGGAGCCATGGAGATTGCAAGAATGTGTGAATATTTGGAAAATGCAGTGCGCTCCAGACAACCAAAAGACTTTCACACACAGACGGAGTATCTTTTAAAATTATATGGTGAGTGCAAGGTGGTGATAGCTCCATTTGTTCCAGAATCTCTAAAAGATAATGCTGGAAAGAAAACAACAACAAAGGAATATGTAAGTGAAAGGTTGCAAAGTATTTACAAGTTGTTGGATGACTTTGAGATGGATGCAGCGGAAGAAGTGGTGGAAGAATTAAACAGATATTCTTTAGATGACCCTTATGAAGAAATGTTGTCATCTCTTGAGAAGGCTCTGTCGGATATTGATTATGAGGCAGGGATGGAGATGATTACATCATATTTAGAAAACCATGAGAATGGAAAATGACAAATTATAGTTATAATACTTATCCTCCTGTCATATAGTGTAACAGTTAGGTAAATTATGTTACCCATATGGCAGGAGGATTTTTTATGGAAAATTACAATTTATACAGGGATATACAGGCAAGAACTGGGGGAGAGATATACCTGGGGGTGGTTGGACCGGTTCGTACAGGAAAATCTACATTTATAAAGCGTTTTCTTGAGTTGATGGTAATTCCACAAATGTCCAATCAGCATGAAAAAGAGAGAACATTGGATGAACTACCTCAGTCTGCACAGGGGAGAACGATTATGACCACGGAACCCAAATTTATTCCCAAAGATGCTGCGATGATTACCGTGGGAGATGTGGAACTCAAAGTTCGGCTGGTTGATTGTGTGGGGTTTTTAGTGGAAGGTGCCACTGGACATATGGAGGAAAGCGGAGAACGGATGGTGAAGACTCCATGGGAGGTAAAAGAAATTCCATTTGAAAAAGCTGCAGAGATTGGGACCAGCAAAGTGATTAAGGACCATGCAACGATTGGTATTGTAATTACAACAGATGGGTCTTTTGGCGAGATTCCTAAGGAAAATTACAGAAGGGCACTGGAGAAAACCATTGCAGAATTAAAGGAAATTGGAAAACCCTTTGTACTGATATGCAATTCCCAGAAACCTTTCAGTGAAGAGTGCGCAGAATACGTAAAAGAACTAGAGGAAGCATACCAAGTGACGGTTCTTGCGATGAATTGTAAACAGCTTAGAAAAGAAGACATTGATCATATATTAGAAACAGTATTATTGGAATTCCCAATTAAGAGTATACATTTTGAACTGCCCAAGTGGGCACAGTCTCTTTCCCTGAACCATGAGATGATACAAAATCTAATGGAGTGTATCAGGGAAGTGACGAAAGATATGGTTAAAATTGGAAATGCTTCCAAGGAGAAGTTGTTGTTTGAAAGTCCTTACGTGTCAAAGGTGAAGGTAGATAAATTGGATTTGTCCACTGGTGAAATTCAGGTGGAAGTTCGCTTAAAAGAAGAGTTTTATTATGAGATGCTGTCTCAGATGTGTGGAGAAGAGATTTCAAACGAATATGAGCTTTTGGAATTCATACAAAAGTTATCTAAGAAGAAGGGGATATATAAGTATACGGAAAAGGCTCTGGAAAATGTAAAGGGAACTGGATATGGTGTGATTCTTCCTCAGAGAGAAGAAATTGTGTTAGATGAGCCTGAAATTGTTCGGCATGGCAGTAAATTTGGGATTAAGATACGTTCGGTAGCACCTTCCATTCATTTAATCCGGGCGGGAATTGAAACGGAAATTGCACCAATTGTGGGGAGCGAACAGCAGGCAAAAGATTTGATTGACTATATAAAGAATAACACCAGCGATGAAAATGGAATCTGGAATGTAAACATATTTGGAAAGTCGGTAGAGGATTTGGTATTGGATGGTATGAATGCAAAACTCTCCAAGATAGGGGAGGAAAGCCAGGGTAAACTCCAGGATTCTATGCAAAAAATCGTAAATGATAGTAACGGTGGTATGGTTTGTATTATTATATAGTAAGAAAAAACTGGGATTTTTCCCAGTTTTTTTAAGTCTCCTTCACCTGCTCGTAATTTTCCATAATGATTTGTCTGTTTCTCAATCGGTATATAACATTTTCCTGTATGTCATTTACCTTATGATGTTCTGCGTTGATAAGTATTTCTGCACCAGGGTAGATGAAGTTTTGAACGCCAAGAGTTGCATTGGTAGCCAAGGCGATGGTGTTATTGTAATCTTCCAGCTCTTTTTGCTTTTGTTTTAGTTCGTTATTTTTTAAGCTCATTGTTTTTTGAATCATCTGGTAAGTATAGTGTTCTGTCTGTTGCTGTTCTTCAAAAATTGTTGCATTTTTTTTCAGGGAAGACAGTTCTATTTTGATTTTCGATATATCCTGGGAAACAGAGCCATAGGCTTTGATAATCCGGGTATCTACTCCAAGAACTATAGTAGTGGGAAGCTCTGCCTTGTTTCCTACCGTTTTAGCATCGATGTATCTAAGGGCTCTGGTAATGCCGCCAAGGATCAAACCCCGTTTTCCAGACAGAATTACTGCGTTATCGGAGGTGACATCACAGTTTAAAATATGGTCTGCTGTTAGGTTTCCTTTACATTTAATTGTGGTAGACTCAAAAAATGGAGCAGTGATATTACCGCCGGATTCAACCGTAGAAACATCGCCTCCTTGCACCCCTTTGTTAAGGATTACATCTCCACCGGCGTAAATAGAAGCAGAATCTACATAACCGTTGATTTTTACGTAACCTGTGGCACGGATAGACATATTTGGTATGACATTACCATTGATTTCCACATTGCCGTCAAAGTCAATATTCCCCACGGAATAATCTAAATCCTTGTTGATAGAAAGGCAGTTGACTATGGTAATCTTGTTGTTTTCATATTCAATCTGACCATTTAAGTTGGCATAGTAAGCCTTTTTTTCATCGTCATATCGATGACCTTTCCCTTTTATGGTAGGGAGATCTTTTCCACGTTTTGGCATCAGTAGTTTTCCTGTGACGGTAAATCCATATTCTCCTACGGTTGCTGGAGTATACTCTGCTAAAAGTTGTCCTTCCTTTACAAATTCATAGGTTTTTTTGTTAAAGTAATCCACAGAACCATCTGGAAGAATGGAGGGTGTATTGTCTATTTTATTGGTGTTGAAATGGTAGGTATAGAATCCATCCTGTCCGTCAATTGCCGGTTTGCCCCTGGCAACAATTACATATTCATTGTAGGTTTCATTGTTGATTAAGGCTTCTAGGGCAGACAAATTCACCCCTTGTTTTACATTGGAACTGCTTAAAAGGGAAACTAATTTCTCCACGGTGTATGGTTCCTCTGTAGGTGGAAGAACAAAAATGGAAGCTTCCATTTCCTGGGGGTCCACAGAAACAGTGGTTTCTTTTGGCAACTTTTGCGGCTTATTTCTTGTGGCAGTGGTGTTTTTGGAAGGGTCAGTATGTTCCGCCTGCTGTTCCAACTGGATAGACGCTTTGATTTCAAGTTCGGATAGGGAGGCAGTATTTTTTTCTTTGGCTGATTCTTTGGCAAAAAGCAGCTTTTCCCGGGAACTCTTCATAATATATGGGGAGAACGCTGGATTTGCATAAATAGTCACATCCACATCTGCTTCCATTCCCAATCGAATCTGTTCCATCTGTTCCCAGTTAAATTTGGTATCAGCATAGGTTTTTGCGTTTATACCAGCCTCAAATCCCAGTCGAATTTCCCGTATTTGCCTAAAATCAATCTTAGGATTCACATAAGGTTTAATATCAATATTTTGTTGAAGGCACATACCAATCTGTTCAATCTGGTCTGCATTGTATCCGCCATCAACATATGGTAGGATATCATATCCCCAGCTTTTTGACTTTCGAAGCTGACGTAGAATCTTAGAATTACATCCTCTTTTTAAATAGGGTTCATAGTCAAATTCGTCCTGTAGGGAACGACGAATTTCACGCATCATAATAGAATCATAGTTAGTATCAGCATACTTACTTACATCCAACCCTTTCTCCAATCCTTTTCGGATTTCACACATCTCGTTGGCAGAAAATTTTGGAGAGAGATAAGCTGAGACATTCAACTGTCTTATAAGCCCCAGCCGAATTTGCTTCATCTGGGCGCTGTTGTAATCTAAGGTGCAATAGTCTTCGATGGGAAGGTGGTTTTTATATCCTAGGTATATTTCTTCTAATTGGGGCCAGTCAAATCCCTTTCGCAACCATACTTTTAAGTCCAGACCTTCCTTAAGACCCTTTCTTAAAATAGACATTTGCATGGCACTAAATTTAGGATCCAGATAGTAAGATACATCAAGATGTTTTTCCAGTCCCTTCAATACCTGAATTAACTGGGCATTGGAAAGATGGAGTTTTTGGTAAAGGATAATATCTCCACCAGACATTTTACAAGCTTTTAATAGTAGGTAGTATTTTTGTAATTCTACATTGTTTGTTGTATCGCTCATTGCCATTCCCCCCTTTGTATATTATTTACAAAAATGGGGCAATTTTGCACTGGTTGGTATTGTCCCATTCACATATCTGTTTCGTAGCTTTGAACAAATAGAAATTATCTTATATTATTATCATACATGAAAAATACACAAAATTCAACAAAATCCTCACAGGAATATTAACAATATGTATAAAAAAACTCTTTTGGCATAAACTACTGATGTATTCAGTGGGATTTCATGTAACCGGTTGATTGGCTCGTGGTTTTTAGAACGTATGAAATCGTTATTATGTGTCAAAGAAGAGGAAAGAGGAAGAAGCATGAAAGGCTATATTAAGGTTTGGAAAGAGTTATTACTGGCAGCAGCAGGAGGAAGTGTGTATTATTGTGTGGAACTTTTATATCGGGGATATTCCCATCCGTCCATGTTTGTGTTAGGGGGAATTTGTGTATGTTGGATTGACTATGTGGAAAAACGTATGGGTACTTTGTGGACAAGGGGGATAAGAATGTTCGTCAGTGGCTTGGGGATTACTTTTTTTGAGTTTATCTGCGGTTGTATTGTAAATTTATGGATGGGATTGGATATCTGGGATTACAGTGACTTGCATCTGCAGTTTTTAGGTCAGATTAGTTTTTTGTTTTTTGGATTCTGGTGCTTGATGTCTTTGCCTGGTTCGATTTTTTGTAAATCCTTTCGATGTGTCTTCTTTGATGAATCATTTTGATACCTATCGACAGTTTTCGACAGTATTTTTTGAAAAAATATGCGGGAATAGAGAAAAAATGTAGTAAAATAACAGATGTCGAAACGTGCGATTAAAATAATTTGATTCTTAAGAACGTAAGTGCATATAATACCTAAGAGTAAGAAGAAGTAGGAGGAGCATTATGGACAAAATAAAAGTTGCGATTGCAGATGATAATGAAATATTATTAGATTTACTGGAAGAAATTGTAAATAGTGATGAAGAACTGACTGTTGTTGGAAAAGCAAAGAACGGAGAGGAAGCATATAAGTTAATTCAACAGAAAAATCCTGATGTGGTATTATTAGACATCGTAATGCCAAAAATGGATGGCTTATGTGTGATGGACAAAGTAAAGGCAGATAAAGAAATGAAAAAGAAACCAACTTTTATTATGATTTCTGCTATCGGTCAGGAAAGTATTACAGAAGATGCATTTGCACTAGGCGCAAACTATTACATAATGAAACCTTTTGACAATGAAACGGTAATCAGCAGAATTAAACGTGCCCAAAGTGCAAAGCTTCGCTCAGGTGAAAATTCATCGAAAAGGCTTTATCGTGAAAATCCGTATGCAGATAAGCTGTCTATTGCAAGAGTTCAGGAAAATAACCAGACCAAGCCTCAGAACCTGGAGGTGAATGTAACGGATATTATTCATGAAATAGGTGTTCCGGCCCATATCAAAGGTTATCAGTATCTTCGGGATTCCATTATGATGTCAGTGCAAGATATGGATATGTTGAATTCTATTACAAAAATCCTGTATCCTACCATTGCAAAAAAGTATCAGACAACTCCAAGTCGTGTGGAACGTGCCATCCGTCATGCCATTGAAGTAGCGTGGAGCAGGGGAAAAATGGATACCATAGATGCATTATTTGGTTACACCATCAATACTGGAAAAGGAAAACCCACCAATTCTGAGTTTATTGCACTGATTGCGGACAAAATAAGGCTGGAACAAAAACAATCTCTTTCCTAACATTCAAAAATATGCTATACTAAACCAAAGTATGGCTATAAAGGAGGAGTTAGATGAAAAGAATTGTGTTTGTGGCATCGGAGTCTACACCATTTATCAAGACTGGAGGTCTTGCAGATGTTGTAGGTTCACTTCCAAAGTACATAGATAAAGATAAGTATGATGTTCGCGTGATTATTCCCAAATATTTGTGCATACCAGAGAAAAAATTAGAAAATATAAAGTTTGTAACCAGTTTTTATGTAGATTTATCCTGGCGTAGACAATATGCGGGAATTTTTGAAACAAAAGTTGACAATGTTACATTTTATCTTGTTGACAATGAGTATTATTTTGCAGGGCCAAGACCTTATGGGCAAATTTATGAAGATATTGAGAAGTTTGCTTTTTTTTCCAAGGCGGCACTCACAGCACTGGAAAAAATAAATTTTCGGCCGGATATTGTGCATTGTCATGACTGGCAGACGGGAGTGATTCCGGTATTATTAAAGGAGACCTTTCGCAGCAATCCCTTTTATCAGGGGATAAAGTCAGTTATGACAATTCATAATTTAAAATTTCAGGGCAGATGGGAACTACAAAAAATTAAGGATGTGCTAGGACTTCCCAACTATTGTTTTACCTCGGATAAGCTAGAATTTTACGGTGATGGAGATTTTTTAAAGGGTGGTATTGTATACGCAGATGCCATTACTACAGTAAGTGAAAATTATGCAGAAGAAATTAAAACCTTTGAGTACGGAGAGGGACTTCACGGATTACTAAAAGCCAGAAGTAATGCATTGCGCGGGATTGTAAATGGTATTGATTACCAGGAATTTAATCCGGAAACGGATAAACTGATTTATAGAAATTACAATGCCAGAAACTTTAGAAAAGAAAAGATAAAAAATAAACGTGCCATGCAGGAGGAATTGGGCCTGCAGGTAGATGATAAGGTATTCACGATCGGTATTGTGTCAAGACTGACAGACCAGAAGGGAATTGATTTGATTGACCGGGTGATGGATGATATTTGTATGGACAAGATCCAGCTTGCGGTGTTAGGTACAGGAGAGGAACGTTATGAAAATATGTTCCGACATTTCCAGTGGAAGTATCCGGGAAAGGTGGCAGCAAATATTTATTATTCCGATGAAATTTCCCACAAGATTTATGCAGGATGTGATGCATTTTTGATGCCTTCTTTGTTTGAGCCTTGCGGACTAAGCCAGTTGATTAGTTTTCGTTATGGAACCATACCTATTGTAAGGGAAACCGGTGGATTGAAGGATACGGTAGAGGCATACAATCAGTATGAGAGCACTGGAAATGGATTTAGTTTCCGCAACTATAATGCACATGAAATGTTGAATGTGATTCGATATGCAAGGTCAGTATTTATGGAAAATAAGCGGGAGTGGAATAAACTCATCGACCGGGCTATGGCGGCGGATTTTTCATGGAAGGTATCTGCAGCCAAATATGAAGAGATGTATGACTGGATGACGGGAAACTATTAAAAAAAGAAAAACAACAGAAACGAGGTAGCCATATGGCTTTTGACGGAATAGTAATTGCCAATCTGGCAAATGATTTTAGAAATAAATTAATAGAGTCAAGAATTTATAAGATTGCCCAGACAGAGGAGGATGAACTGCTTTTAACCTTAAAGGCAGGCAGGGAACAGCTAAGGGTGTTAATGTCGGCAAGCGCCAGTCTTCCCCTGTTGTATTTTACGGATAAGAACAAACAAAGCCCTATGACAGCACCAAATTTTTGTATGTTGCTGCGAAAGCACTTACAAAATGGCAGAATCACAAAGATTACCCAGCCGGGTTTAGAACGAATTATCCAGTTTGAAGTGGAACACTTAAATGAACTAGGGGATCTGTGCAAAAAGACCTTGGTGGTAGAATTGATGGGAAAGCACAGTAATATTATCTTTTGCAATGATCAGGGCATGATGATTGATAGTATAAAGCATATTTCAGCTCAGACAAGTTCTGTTCGTGAGGTGTTACCGGGAAGAGAGTATTTTATTCCAAATACCACAGAGAAAAGAGATCCTCTAAGCTGTACTCAGGAGGAATTTGCTCAGGTGATAAACAAACCGGTATCCATTGTAAAGGCGCTGTATACAACCTTTACAGGTTTAAGCCCTGTGATTGCCCAAAGTCTATGCTTTCAGGCAAAGGTAGAACCGGACCAGTCAGCAAATACCATGGATCAGCAACAGATGATGGGGCTGTATCTTCAATTTTGTAATTTGATGAATGATATTTCCCAAGGAAAGTTCCAGCCGGTGATTTACTACAAAGGAGAAGAACCAGTGGAGTTTTCCGGGGTACCATTGGCACAGTATGAGGATGCCGTGGCAAATCAGGAAAATATGCAGGCAGTTTATATGGAAAGCATATCACAGGTGCTGGAAAAATATTATGCAGAGAAGAATACTATCACCAGAATTCGTCAAAAATCCGTAGATTTGAGAAAGATTATTCAGACGGCTCTGGAGCGTAATTACAAGAAATATGATTTGCAGATGAAACAGCTGAAAGATACGGATAAAAGAGAAAAATATAAGGTGTATGGAGAACTGATAAATACTTATGGTTATCAGGTAGAACCAGGGAGCAAATCCATGGAAGCATTAAATTATTACACCAATGAGATGCTTACCATACCTTTAGATGAGACAATTCCTCCTTTGGAAAATGCAAAAAAATACTTTGAAAAATATAATAAATTAAAGCGTACCCATGAGGCTTTGTCAAAGCTTACTTTACAGGTAAAAGAGGAAATTGAACATTTAGAATCCATTCAGACAGCGTTAGATATCGCACTGTTAGAGGAAGATTTGGTAGAAATCAAAGAAGAGATGGTGGAAAGTGGGTATATACGCAGAAAAGGGAATGGAAAAAAAGCAAGGATTACAAGTAAGCCATTTCATTATCTATCCCAGGACGGACATGATATTTATGTAGGAAAAAACAATTTTCAGAATGAGGAACTTACCTTTCGGTTTGCTACAGGAAATGACTGGTGGTTTCACGCAAAAGGAGTACCAGGGTCCCATGTGATTGTGAAAGCGAAAAAAGGAGAGGACGAGTTGCCAGATTCTGTCTTTGAGGATGCAGGACGTTTGGCAGCGTATTATTCGAAGAACCGTAATTCGGACAAGGTGGAAATTGACTACATTCAAAAAAAGCATGTGAAGAAGCCGGCAGGTGGAAAACCTGGATTTGTGGTATATTATACAAACTATTCCTTGGTAATTGACAGTGATATTTCCAAGCTGAAACTGTTCACAGATACCTGTGCCCGGTAACACTCCAAGTGTATAGTTGTGAAGTAACAGTTTAGCCTTAGGCTAAACTGTTACGAAATCGGGCAATGCCGACAAATGCAAAATTGCCCGATTTTTGTTCCGTGCACCTTTTTGCATGGTCAGCGCAGTAAATGCGCAGACCTGCCTGAACGTTACGTTGTGGACCCCGTACACTTATCCTTGACGATGAAAAGGAAATGAATTATAATATAACCTGCTAGTTATGGCGGGGTGAGAGATTCGGAGGCAGAGAACTCAATGATAAAGAGTATGACAGGCTTTGGGCGAAGCGAAGTGTCCAAAGACCAGAGAAAAATAATTGTAGAGATAAAGTCGGTAAATCACAGATATTTGGATATGAATGTGAAGCTTCCTAAAAAGTTCAGTTTTTTTGAAACAGCCCTTCGTAATTTATTGAAAGAATATACGGAACGTGGCAAGGTAGATGTTTTCATTGCCTATGAGGATTTAAGTGAAAATACCATGTGCGTCAAGTATAACAGGGAGTTGGCTAGGGAGTACCTGGACAGTGTTCTGCAAATGAAGCAGGAATTCAATTTAAAGGATGATGTTACAGCAGTGGCATTGTCAAAATATCCTGATGTATTGGTTATGGAAGAACAAACCGTAAACGAAGAAGAATTATGGGTGCTTTTGGAAGCCGCAGTGAGACAGGCGGCAGAACAGTTCTGTACCTCGCGAGCTCGAGAAGGAGAGCACTTGAAACAGGATTTGTTAAAAAAATTGGAAGTCATTTCAAATAATGTGAGCTTTATTGAGGAGCGTTCTCCGGAAATATTAGCGCAGTATCGCCAGAGACTGACAGAAAAAGTCAGGGAACTGTTAAAACAAAATCCTGTGGATGACAGCAGAATTCTCACAGAAGTTACCATCTTTGCAGACAAAATTTGTGTAGATGAGGAGACAGTGAGACTACGGGGTCATGTAGAGCATATGAAACGTGACTTAGAAGCAGGAGGAAGTGTTGGAAGAAAGCTTGATTTTCTGGCACAGGAAATGAACCGTGAGGCAAATACGATTCTATCAAAGGCAAATGACTTGACAATATCCGAATGTGGTGTTGAACTAAAGACGGAAATCGAAAAAATCAGAGAACAGATTCAGAACATAGAATAGTGGAGACAGAATATGGAAAAACTTGTGAGTATAGGGTTTGGAAATATGGTAAATTCCGGTAAAATTATTGCGGTTATCAGTCCGGAGTCAGCACCTGTGAAACGTATGGTTCAGGCTGCAAAAGAGGCAGGAAATGCCATTGATGTCACTCAGGGACGAAAGACAAAATCTGTGATTGTTATGGAAAATGGTCAGTATTTGTTATCTGCATTGCAGACAGAGACCATAGCTGGGAGAATGAAAGCGGAAATAAAAGAAGAAAATAAAGAAGAGGAATCTTATTGACAAGGTCAATTGTAGTTTATTTCATACATTGAAAGGAGAAAAATTATGTTACATCCATCTTATACCGATTTAATGAAAGTAGTAAACAGTGAAGTTGAGGAAGGGGAACAGCCAGTAGTCAACAGCCGCTATTCCATTGTACTTGCCACATCAAAGCGTGCCAGACAGATCATCGCAGGGGATGAGCCTTTAGTTCCTGCAGGTGGAAAGAAACCTTTATCGGCTGCTATTGATGAGTTAAATAAAGGTGAAATCAAGATTCTTGCTGAGGATGCAGAAGAGGAAGAATACGTAATCAATACAGAAGAGGAAGTTGTAGAAGTAGAGGAGTAAATGTAACAGTTTAGCCTATGGCTGAACTGTTACGAGTAAATCGTATTGATATATTGTATATCTGTTCAGAACCTTTGAACAGTTACTTTATTTCTGATATATTTTGAAAATGGAAATTTTGGCGTACCGTATCCGGTACGCCTTTTGTCAAAGGAGAGAATTTTTATATGAAGTTACTTTTCATCTCATTAGGATGTGATAAAAATCTGGTGGATTCTGAATATATGCTTGGTTTTTTGAAACAGGCAGGGATACAGTTTACAGATGATGAGACAGAGGCTGATATTATTATTGTAAATACCTGTGGTTTTATCAATGATGCCAAAGAAGAAAGCATCAATACAATTCTGGAAATGGCAGAACAGAAAGAAAAAGGAAATCTAAAAGCGTTGATTGTCACAGGGTGTCTTGCCCAGCGCTATAAAGAAGAAATTATAAAAGAGATTCCGGAAGTGGATGCGGTGCTTGGTACCACTGCATATGATGAAATTGCAGATGTGATTTCCAGTGTGTTGGATGGAGAAAGCCATTGTATCATTATGAAAGATTTAAAACGGTTAGTAAAGGGAAGCAAGGAGCGTATGGTGACCACAGGTGGACACTATGCTCATTTAAAAATAGCAGAAGGTTGTGACAAACATTGTACCTACTGTATTATTCCGAAGATTCGTGGGGATTATAGAAGTGTGCCCATGGAAGAACTCATAGAAGAAGCAAAGCGGTTGGCAGAATCCGGGGTAAAAGAATTGATTTTGGTAGCCCAGGAAACTACCATGTACGGGAAGGATATCTATGGAGAAAAGATGCTGCCACAGTTGCTTCATAAGCTTTGTGAAATTCCAGGAATTTACTGGATTCGTATTCAGTACTGTTATCCGGAGGAGATTACAGATGAATTGATTCAGACAATAAAGGAAGAAGAAAAAATTTGTAATTATCTGGATTTGCCAATTCAGCATGCAAATGATGAAATATTGCGCCGCATGGGAAGACGAACCAATAAGGAACAGTTAAAGTCTATCATACAGAAACTGAGGGCACAGATTCCGGATATTGCATTGAGAACTACCCTGATAGCGGGATTTCCAGGAGAAACAGAAGAAATGCATGAAGAACTGCTGGATTTTGTGGATGAAATGGAATTTGACAGACTGGGGGCTTTTGCTTACTCTCCGGAGGAGGATACACCGGCAGCAGAGTTTGAAAACCAGGTTCCAGATGAAGTAAAAGAAGATAGAAGAGATGCCATTATGGAATTACAACAGGAGATTGCCTTTGATATCTGCAATGACATGATTGGAAAAGAAGTTTTGGTTATGATAGAGGGCTCGGTTTCGGGAGAGAATGCATATATTGGACGAACCTATAAGGATGCGCCAAATGTAGATGGATATATTTTTGTAAATACAGCCACAGAACTTATGTCCGGTGACTTTGTGAAGGTAAAGGTAACTGGTGCCTTAGAATACGATTTGATTGGAGAAATAGCAGATGAATTTAGCGAATAAACTTACATTATCACGAGTGATTATGATTCCCTTTTTCGTAGTGTTTATGTTATTGCATACTCCGGTATGCTATGGAATTGGATTGGCATTATTTTGTACTGCCAGCATTACGGATTTGCTGGATGGAAAAATTGCAAGAAAATACAATATGGTTACAAATTTTGGAAAGTTTATGGACCCTTTGGCAGATAAACTTTTAGTTTCCGCCGCTTTGGTGTGCCTGGTAGAGGTAGGAAGTCTGCCTTCCTGGATAGTCATTATCATTATCAGCAGGGAATTTATTATCAGCGGCTTTCGGTTAATCGCATCGGATAATGGGGTGGTCATTGCAGCAAGCTACTGGGGAAAGTTTAAGACGGTTTTCCAGATGGCAATGATTATTATGATGATTCTGAAATTGGCAGGAGTGGTTCATCCGATATATGATATGGCAACTTTAGTGGTTACTGTAATCGCAGTGGCATTGACTGTCATATCCTTGGTGGACTATATTATAAAGAATAAATCTGTTTTAGCCGATACAAAATAGATTAAGAAAGATGGAGTGAAAGAGGTGTTTCTATGGTAGCGGAATTGATTTCTGTGGGAACGGAAATTTTAATGGGAAATATTGTGAATACCAATGCGGCTTATCTTTCCAGAAAATTAGCCCAGATTGGTGTGTCAGTCTATTATCAAAGTACCGTTGGGGATAACAAAGAAAGACTTGCACAGGCAATGAAACAGGCAATTTTCAGGGCAGATGTGGTCATTTTAAGTGGTGGGTTAGGACCTACAAAGGACGATGTAACAAAAGAAGTGGCAGCAGAGGTTCTGGGAAGAACCATGTCATTGGATGAAAGAACCATGGAACGTATCCGTGAATACTTTGTAAGAGTGAAAAAGGATACCATTACGGAGAACAATTGGAAACAGGCTATGGTTCCAGAAGGCGCCATTATTTTGGACAATCACAATGGAACTGCACCGGGAATCATCATGGAGGAAAAAAATACTACAGTGATTCTTCTTCCGGGACCACCCAATGAACTTACCTTGATGTTTGAGGAATCTGTTCTCCCCTATCTTCAAAAAGATGAAAAGAAGGTACTGTACTCTCGTATGGTAAAAGTTTGTGGCATAGGGGAAAGTCAGGCAGAAACCATGATTCAGGATTTGATAGACAGTCAGAGTAATCCTACCATTGCGCCCTATGCAAAAACAGGAGAGGTTCATTTTCGAATCACTGCATTGGCATCGACCAAAGAAGAGGGAAGAGCTTTGGTAAAACCTGTGGTGGAAGAACTAAAAAAAAGATTTAAGAAGGCAGTATACACTACGAAAGAAGAAGTGACTTTAGAAGAAAAACTGGTGAAAATGCTGAAAAAAAGAGGGCTTACCATGTCTACAGCAGAGTCTTGTACCGGCGGGATGATTGCGGCAAAGTTAGTCAATGTATCTGGGGTATCAGAGGTCTTTCGTTCCGGAGCTGTCACCTATGCCAATGAGGCAAAGATGCAGTTACTTGGCGTAAAGAAAAAAACTTTGAGAAAATATGGTGCCGTCAGTGCACAAACTGCAGAAGAGATGGCAATCGGGGCAGCCATGAATCAGGATACAGATGTGGCTGTAGCGGTTACAGGGATTGCCGGACCGGATGGTGGTACCAAGGAAAAACCGGTGGGACTTGTATACATTGGCTGCTATGTTTGTGGACAGGTGAATGTGTATGAATGCCACTTTACCGGAACCAGGGAAAAGATAAGAGAGAGTACAACAATTATGGCATTAAACCTAATCCGGTTAATGTTGTTAAAGGAAGGATAAAAGTAAATTAGAGAGGAAAAGGGAAAGCTTATGGCAGAAAAGATAACAGGCGCACAGGCCATGGTAAAGTGTTTGGAAAAAGAAGGGGTAACGGCAGTATTTGGTTATCCTGGGGTTGCAATTGCCCCGTTTTTCAATAGTATTTATGATTCAAAGATTAAGAGTATCCTGGTAAGAACAGAGCAGAACGCAGGTCATGCGGCCAGCGGATTTGCCAGAGTGACAGGGAAAGTGGGTGTGTGTGTGGCAACCTCCGGACCAGGGGCAACCAATTTGATTACCGGAATTGCAACTGCATATGCAGACAGTATCCCTATGGTGGCGATTACCGGTCAGGTAAATTCAGAACTGATTGGAAGGGATGTGTTCCAGGAAGCCGATATCACAGGGGCAGTGGAATCCTTTGTAAAGTACAGTTATTTAGTAAAGGATGCCAAGGATTTACCCAGAGTATTCAAGGAGGCATTTTATATTGCAAATACAGGGCGAAAGGGTCCGGTATTGATTGATGTTCCGATTGACATCCAAAATCAGAAAATTGAATTTCAATATCCGGAGCAGGTGTCCTTGCGTACTTACAAGCCGACGGTAAAGGGACATGCAGTACAGATAAAGAAAGTCATAAAGGCATTGGAAAATGCAAAACGACCTATTATCTGTGTAGGTGGAGGGGTGCTTTTAAGCAATGCCCAGAAGGAAGTGTGTCAGTTTGCAAAGGAACATTCTATTCCTGTGGTAAACACTATGATGGGGATTGGAGTGATGCCTCAGGAACATCCAATGTATTTTGGTATGGTGGGCAACAATGGATTTGCATATGCCAACCAGGCTATGAATCAGAGTGATTTGCTGATTATGATGGGTGCCAGGGTGGCAGACAGAGCCATTTCCCAGCCTGATTTGATAACGGAAAATACCGTTGTAGTACATATTGATGTGGACCCGGCAGAAATTGGAAAAAATATGGGGCCAAGTATTCCTATCGTTGGTGATATCCGTCATATTCTTCACGATTTTGAAAAATATGAGATTTCGGGAGATTATTCAGAGTGGATTGACCATCTAAAGCAGTTAAAGCAAGAAAACAAAAAGGTGCGTCATCCAAAGGAGGGGTATGTGGACCCGGCGGAATTTGTGAGAATCTTATCAGAATCCATGGAGGAAGATGGGGTTTATGTGGCAGACGTTGGGCAGAACCAGATTTGGTCATGTAATTATTATGTAATGAGAAAGGGAAAATTTTTGACCAGTGGCGGTATGGGTACTATGGGCTACTCTATCCCCGCAGCCATGGGTGCAAAACAGGCAGATAAAGATCGTCAGGTAGTGGCGGTTTGTGGAGATGGCTCCTTCCAGATGTCATTTATGGAACTAGCCACCATGAGACAGCATGATATTCCCATCAAGATTATTGTATTAAAAAACAATTATTTAGGAATGGTTCGCCAGTATCAGCACTTTACATATGATGACCGTTATTCCATGGTTTCCTTAGATGGAAGTCCCAACCTGGAAATGATTGCAGCGGCATATGAGATGCCATTTGTAAGACTGGAGAATATGAACAATATAGAAGAAAAAATCAAGGATTTTCTGGCACAGGAAGGCTCAGGTCTTATGGAGTGTGTCATCGATTCTTATGATTTGGTATAGTGGGGAGGAAGCGTATGAAGAAAATATTTTCGGTATTAGTAGAAAACAGATCCGGAGTTTTATGTAAGGTGGCAGGTTTGTTCTCACGAAGATGTTTTAATATTGACAGTCTGGCTGTGGGAGAGACGGAGGAAAAAGATGTATCCGTCATGACCATCGTATCCTCTGGGGATGAACGAACCATGGAACAGATTGAAAAACAGCTGAACAAAAAGTTAGATATTATCAAGGTGAAAACCTTTACCGAAGAAAACAGTGTCAGCAGAGAGTTGATGTTGATTAAAGTGAAGTATCAGCAGAACAATCGAAGTGATATCATTGAGATTTGCAATGTGTTAAATGCCAGTGTACTGGATATGTCCACGTCCACACTGTTGATTCAGATCTGTGACACACCGGAGAAGATTGAACTTTTAATTCAGATGCTGTCTCCTTTTGGCATTGTAGAGCTTGCCAGAACAGGAACTTTGGCACTGCAAAAGTGTATGTCTTAGAGGGGGTCGCATCTCGTAGCCAGGGAACCGGGTTCCCTGGTCCATTGAAAGGAAAGAGCAATGAGAGAATTTAATACTACCGGTGTATGTATTCCAGAAGAGCATTATATGGTAGATACTACAGAAAAATTGCAGCAGATGATAAAGCTGATAGAAAAGAAAAAATATTTTACAATTAACAGGGGCAGACAGTATGGAAAGACAACTACCATTGCTTTATTGGAACGTAAACTTGCAAAACAATATGATGTAGTATCCGTAAGCTTTGAGGGTGTGGGTTCCCAGGCGTTTTCAAGTGATGCATATTTTGTAAGACAGTTGATTACCTTGTTTACGGATGCTTTTGCATTTACTGATATCAGTGAGGAAAGGACTCAACAGTGGAGTAATTGTGAGAATTTAGATGAGTACATGGAAAAAAGAGGAGATGCCTTTGATTATCTGAGCAAAAAAATTACCTCTTTATGTAAGGATAACCCCAAAGAAATCCTTCTTTTTATTGATGAAGTAGATAAAAGCTCTGATAATCAAATTTTTCTTCATTTTCTTGGAATGTTGAGAAATAAATATTTACAAGGTGCAAAGGGACGAGATTTTACATTTAAAAGTGTCATTTTAGCAGGTGTATATGATATTAAAAATTTAAAACTGAAACTTCGTCCGGAAGATGAAAAAAAGTATAATTCACCTTGGAATGTGGCGGTTGATTTTAATGTTGATATGAGTTTCTCTTCCAGAGAAATAGAAACTATGCTGTTGCAATACGAAGAAGAACACAATTCCGGCATGGATACAGAGAAGATAAGTCAGGAAATATATGCCTATACCTCAGGGTATCCATATCTGGTTAGCTGGATTTGTAAATGGATTGATGAAAATCAAAATGCCACTTGGAGCACAGAGAGTATCCAGAAAGCAATCAAAGAGTTAATGAATAGTAAAAACTGCACATTGCTAGATGATTTGAAAAAGAATGTAGAAAACAATCAACAGCTGAAGCAATTGATCATGAATATGCTATATGAAGGAAAACAGTATACCTACAATGTTGCAAATCCAGTGATAGAGTTAGGAGAGATGTTTGCCATCTTTTCAAAGCGTGAAGAGATGTTAGCGATTTCCAATAAGATATTTGAATTGTATCTTTACAACTACAGTATTAGTGTAAAAGAAACAGAGGACGATTTTTCTTTTCCAGAGCGGAATCAATTTATCGAAAATGGAAAACTAGATATGGAATTAGTTCTCACAAAATTTCAGGAGTTTATAAAGGCAGAATATCGAAAGGAAGATGGAAAATTTATAGAACAACAGGGGCGCTTGTTATTTCTATGTTTCTTAAAACCAATCATTAATGGAACTGGTTTTTATTATGTTGAGCCGGAAACAAGAAATAGTGAGAGAATGGACATCGTAGTAAGTTATGGAATGGAAGAGTTCATTATAGAATTAAAAATTTGGTACGGTGCTCAATACCGAAAGAAAGGGATTGCACAGTTAGAAAAATATATGAATGGTCGAAATGCTAAGAGAGGTTATCTGGTAAGCTTTTCCTTCCTGGAAAATAAAAAATATAAGGCAGAGTGGATGTCCAAGGATGAGACAGACTTTGATATTTTCGAAGTTGTGATATAATTGAGCCAGGGAACTTACAGAAATGATGAAAAAGAATCGGAACCTTATCTATGCCATCAAGCTTCATCCCTTTCATTCCAATGTGGCCCCCACAGACGAGAGGATGCTGCCATACATTGAATTGGCTGAAGAATTAAATCTTCCGGTGGTGTCTCATACAGGGGGATGTCAGGCAGCATCATCAAAATATATGTATGAAGCAGCGAAAATATTTCCAAAGGTAAATTTTGTCATGGTGCATATGGATTTGGGTACAGACAATAAGGAAGCTGTAAAGTACCTGGGAAAGTTAGATAATCTGTACGGTGATACCACATGGGTTCCCATGAAGACCACATTGGAGGTAGTGAAAAGATACGGAAGCAATAAGATGTTGTTTGGAAGCGATATGCCAATTGATGGAGTAGACACCTATCTATGCAATCCCAAGGGAGAACGTTCTATGTATCAGGATTATTTTTATGAATTACCGAAGCTGATTTGCCAGGAAGATTACGAGAATATCATGTATAAAAATGCCATAAAATTATTCCACATAGAACAGTATACTGCCAAAAGAGACAGAATGTAACTGTTTTGTGGTTCTGGATTGTTTGGAATAAAGATTGTGGTTACTGTACACAGGCACCCTGTGCGCAGTAACGATTTCAGCCCATTAAAAATGCATCTACGATGCATGGGGCTGGAGGAATTTAGATGAAGTGTATAAAGATACTGGTCATTGCGTTGTTAGGTATTAGTATATCAGGATGTAGTATGAGAGAAAATCAGGGTGATATAGACGAAAACAGTATAATTTGGGAGGCAGATTTGACCCATGACGGGGAAAAAGAAAGGAAATACAAAATGCATATGATTACAGAAACATTACAATAATAAAAAAGTGTGAAGTTTAGTCCAAATGGTAGAAATTACCTCATAAAAATGGTACAATAGTACAGTTGAATCAGGGGATTGCAATTCGTATGGGGTACAGCATAGTTTTAATTTAATAGGTAAACGCTAGATTTTGAGTTTTCTTATATATAAAAGGATAGGCGGTCCATCGTAAGGGTGATTGTCTATCCTTTTTGCGTAAAACGAGAGAGAGTTTTCGTTGTGCTGATATTTCAACAATGCTTCTGAGTTAAAAAAACGAAAGGAGGAAAGGAACATGAAAGGAACATTAAGGAAAATGGCATCCGTAATTTTAATTATGGCCATGGTGATTACCAGTGTAAGCCTGGATGGTTTACAGGTAAGTGCAGCCACGAAGAAGCCAACGAACATTACTTTGAATGCCAAAAGCAAAACATTGACGGTAGGAAAGAGCTTTCAATTGAAAGTAAAGAGTGTAGAGCCTACCAAGGCCAGTAAGGCAGTAACTTACAAAAGTAGCAACAAGAAAGTGGCTACCGTAAGCAGGAAAGGAAAAATTACTGCAAAGAAGGCAGGAAAAACAACAATTACAGTGACCAGCAAAAGTAACAAAAAAGTTAAGGCTACTTGCAAAATTACAGTAAAGAAAAAGGTAACACCAACGAAAAAGCCAACACCAACGAAAAAGCCGACAGCCACGGTAGCACCAACAGCGACCCCAGAGCCGACAGCCACGGTAGCACCAACAGCAACCCCGGAGCCGGCAGCCACGATAGCACCAACAGCGACCTCAAAACCAACCATGGCACCAGGGGATAGTTATGGAGAATTAAATAGTCCAATAGTAGATGAAGAAGGAAACGTAACCTACTCTTGTATTTACTTTGGAAACTATCCACAGTCGGATATTACAGGAGAGACAAAGGAACCAATTAAGTGGAGAGTATTGTACATCAAAGGAGATGATGCCTTCCTGGTAGCAGACCAGAATCTGGACGTAATGCAATACAATAAAACTTATAAAAAAGTTACCTGGGAGACCGGTGCCATGAGAAGCTGGCTCAATGGTTACGGAAGTAGTTCCAATGGAGAGGGAATTGACTATAGCAGTGACAATTTCATAGACAGGGCTTTTAGTGATACAGAACAGGCTGCAATTCTTACAACCAATGTGGTGAATGATGATAATCCGGAATATGGAACAGAGGGTGGAAATAATACCCAGGATAAGATATTCCTGTTATCCATAGATGAGGTGAGCAATAGTGCCTATGGATTTTTGCCATACGCAGATGATAGCAACTTTAATGTATATGATAAAGCAAGGCAGAGAACCAATACAGCCTATGTAAATAATGGCGGAATCATTCAGAGTGGTTGGATGAAAGATAATGCTGAAGACTACGTAAAAAAATATGGAGGCTATTATTGGTGGCTGCGGTCGCCGGGCTACTATAGTGGTGGTGCCGCGTTTGTCGACGACTACGGCGGCGTGTATCACTTTGGTGCTAGTGTCACCTACAACGATTATGCTGTTTGCCCCGCTTTGCATATTAATCTATCATCTTCCTCAACGTGGAGTATGGCAGAAAGTGTAACGGTTCAGAGATAATGTGACGATAGAAATATGGGAGAAGAATAGAGAACAACAATGTATACTGCCAAAACAATTCTCCCAGATAGCAAAGCAGTCCACAGAGGTGACACAGCTTCTGGTGGCATGGACGAAAGCAGATATGAAGAAACTAGAACGTATCTGTTCAGAACTACTGAACAGATACGTAAAATCGGGCAATGCTTACGCATGAAAAATTGCCCGATTTTTGTTACATGCACATTTTTGCACGGTCAGCGCAGTAAATGCGCAGACTTGCCTGAACTGTTACGTAAATGTTCAACAAAATCTATGAAATACTGGATAATACAATCCCATCTTTGACAGTTGTAAAAAGAAAAAATCGCTACATCCCTTGTATTTACTGGGCTGCTGCGATTTTTTTCGTTGTCACGGTG
>CACXGE010000109.1 GCA_902767135.1 uncultured Lachnospiraceae bacterium
ATTTGTGTGCATCAGCTTTACGAAACTTCCATGGAATACATTTATAGTGGTCTCAATTTTGAGATGGAAGTTTCGTATCTGTTCAGAGCTACGGAATAAGTTACTTTTTTTAATTTTCTTTCAAATATATCCGTTTGGTATAATGATAAACAATAAATATTTGAAAAAACACTTGTAATTTTTCAAATGTCTGGTAAAATAGTATTAAATGAATCCGTAAAATTCAATTAACAAGCCATGAGAACCGCCACTGTTTTGTGGCGGTTTTGTATTGGCTAATTTTCCATTCTAATAGCTTTTTAAAATTTTAAGCATCTGACTGATTCTGATATCATAAGTATGATACTTTTTTACCAGTTCATATCCCCTTCCTGCAATCTCTTTCCTCACCCTTTCATTTTCCTCCCTTAAGTAAAACTCACATTTGTTCTGCAAGTCCTCTAAGCTTTCATACCACTCCATATCCTTACCCATCTGAAAATACTCTAAGAGTTCGGACTGCTTACTGGACAGCAAGAATCCCCCTGCGCCCAAAATATCCCACGCCCTTTGGGAAATCCCTGTCTGTATTGTCTTTATGGCAGGATTTAAATTAATTCTACTACAATGAAAAATTTTAGGCATCTGAATCCTTGACTCTGCGCTTCCACAATCCAACACATTTTCTAGTGAAAACATAGCGGTATCACTTTGAGTAAACAAAGCCACCTGAAACTGTTTTGACAGTTGCTGCAACAACTCAATACGCTCCATCTCCGAAACTTTAATTCCTAAATATTCTTCTTTGATAAATTTCCTATCATCCAGTTTATAATCTTCCAAAACATCTTCCCAATGAACATATTCCTTAAATTCTGCTACCCTTTCTTTTGTCAATGCTTCTTCTAAATAATCAGGTTCCTGAGTAAACATTTGTTTTCTCATAGCCAATTCCAAACATTCTCTCAAAGTTTCTGGAAGAAATCCAATTCCATTATAGAGACATTTCTCCGTATACAACGAACCAACCAGAGTAATATCTTTTTGATATTTTAGATATTCCACCTCTGATATCCTGCTACATATTTTATCAGAATGTGCTACATTCGCAGCCAGTGGCAGATGAAAGATACCCTCCGGATTTCTTCTTTGAAAATACTGATACATTGCTCTATCAAAGATAAAAATCCTGTTGTACTCCCCAAAAATCTCCTCTGAGTACAATGTTATCAAAGGACAGTCTACCACCCAGCACACATAGAGGAGATGAATAGCATTGCAAAGTTTTGATATGATAGGAAAAAAATTGATGGAAAAAATAAAATCGTATGTTTGATTTTTCACTTTTTCTGCTAAAAGTTCTAAATACCTCACGTCTCCATCTATATCTTCCATAATTTCTGTAAACTCTTCTACCTGATAACCACTTTTTTGAAATCCCTGGATTACATCCGGCTCACATATACTCTGGTAGCGGCAGATGAGAATCGATTTTTGTTGCATACATTTCTTCCTCTCATTGGTTCTATTTTCGCATCTGTTTATAGTCACAAAACAAATACGAAAATCGGGCAATGCTACGTAAGCAAAATTGCCCGATTTCTATAAATTTTGCGTTTTCTTACGCTGTTTTTTCTTTTTTTAATTCTTTCACATGTGTTTCGAATACATTTACACGAATCATCAATTTTTCCTGTTCCTGCTGGACTTTTATACTCTCATCCAATTTTCGCATCAAATCCAAATGTCCTTCTGCAACAATGGAAATATTTCTGCGAAGTTCATTTTCGATCACCAATTTAATATCCGTTACATCTTCCCTAAGTTCCTGAATTTCCCCCTTCAGTTCGCTTCTCACTCCCTGAATTTCTTCTTTTAGTTCACTCCTTACTCCCATAAGATTTTCTTCTAAGGAATCTATTCTCTTTTCCTGGCGTGCCATTGACTCTACAATTGCTCATTTCTTATTTTAAACTGATTATAGCACAATGCTACTTTAAGAACAAGAATCATGCAGTTAGAAAATCCACCTCAAAAAAACATGTGTTACTGTACACACCTTGTGTGCACAGTAACCGATTTTGGCCATGCTTCGCATTCCAAATGGCCAAAACCTGTAGCCAGAAGTCTTTCGTACGGTATTTTCGGTGCCGAAAATACCTACCTGTGTACTGTAACAAACATGTCATTTTGTTGAATCCTTTGAAATCCGAGATTTTTTTCAAGGCTCATTTTGAGCACTATGCATAAAGCTATATTTTAACTCTGCCAACTTCCAGTCTGTTTCATTATCAATATCCTGAACTTCCATCTCATCCACAATAAAGGGGACAATACCGCTCACAATCTGTCCCCTGGACTTTAAAAACTCCTGCACCTGATAGCAATAAAATTGCCCTGCATCGTGGTACAGAGGTTCTAAATCCTGGGAACGGGTTCTGAAATACTCCGGCCACTTCATGTTCAAAACTCCATCCTGCATCACATAACCACGCAAAGGTGGATAGGAAAAAGCTGTCACAGGCATTACCTGTTTTGCCCTCTTTTCTTTTAAAGAATCCATAGCCTTGGTAAGCTTTCCTGCCGTCACAAAAGGGGCAGTAGGATAAATACATGTCATATAATCGAATTCCTGTCCTAATTCTCTATATTGTTCCAGAACTTCCAATAGAACATCCGCCGTTGTAGCATAATCATCCGATGCCTTTTCGCTTCTCATAAAAGGCACTTCTGCCCCATTCTTTTTTGCTATGTCTGCAATTTCTTCACTGTCTGTACTGACCATCACGGTATCATACATTCCGGACTTTAACGCCGCCTCTATGGCATAACAGATAATAGGTTTTCCACAAAATTCACGTATATTCTTTTTGGGAATCCGTTTACTGCCACCTCTTGCCGTGATAATAGCTATACTTTTACTCATGAAACCATCCTCCCACTCTATTTACGATAAGATTCTACCACTTTTCTTACTCCTTGAATCACATCTTCCACATCCTGATCTGTCATAGAATAATACAATGGGAGACTCATCATTTCCTCATACAATGTTTCCGCTTTGGGGCAAAGTCCTTTTTGATAACCTAGCTTTTCATAATAAGGATGGTAATACACTGGAATATAGTGTACATTGCAGCATATATTTTCCGCTGCCATGGCATCAAAAAATTCCTTTCTTCCAACTTTCAATTTATCTAATTTTAATCGAAGTATATATAAATGTCTTGTAGTATCAGATTCTGGAATTTCTGCTTGAACTGTAATCTCTGGCAATTCCTGAAATGCTTCATTATAACGAGCAACAATCTCTTTCCTGCGTTTGCTAAACTTTTCTAACTTATCTAGCTGACTTATAATCAATGCTGCCTGAATATCCGTCATGCGGTAATTCATGCCTAGAGAAATCTGCTCATAATACCAGGTTCCATGACTTTCCTTTTCCATGAGGGAAGGATCTCTGGTAATTCCATGGGCACGATACAATAGTAACTTTTTATAATATTCTTCACTGTTTGTCAAAACAGCTCCACCTTCTCCTCCGGTTACCGTCTTTACCGGATGAAAACTAAAAGTTGTCATGTCAGCAATGGAGCCAACACCTTTGTCCTTGTATTTTGTTCCTATAGAATGGGCTCCATCCTCAATTAATACAATTCCTTTTTCTTTTGTCAGTTCCTGTAATCCATCCAATTCTACCGCCTGCCCGGTAAAATCTACTGCCACCACTGCTCTTGTCTTTTCCGTGATATGCGCCATAACTGAATCCGGATCAATATTGTAAGTCCTCTCATTGATATCTGCAAATACTGGCTTGGCACCACAGTACAAGGCACAATTTGCAGATGCGGCAAACGTAATAGGTGTCGTGATGACCTCATCCCCTTCTCTTACCCCTGCAGCCTGACAGGCAATATGTAACGCAGCAGTACCATTACTTACCGCCACGGCATACTTAGCCCCTGTGATTTCACACAGTCTTTTCTCAAGTTCTGTAATCTTTGGACCGCAGGTAAGATAATCACTTTTCAATACCTCTACCACTGCTTCTATGTCCCTATCATCAATATACTGATGACCGTAAAATAATTTTTTCTCTCTCACCGGTTTTCCACCGTCAATTGCTAACTTTTCCATTCTCACTATCTCCCATTCTATTGACTAAACTTTTGAATTTCCTGTGCAATATGCATTGCCCCGTTTCCATCAATACATTCTCTTATTTTCCTTGCATATCTGTTCCTTAAAGAATTGTCCTGTCCTAACAATTTTAAATTTCTAATCAGGTCTTTTATCATTCTTTCTTTTTTCGTTAAGTAATTTCCTCCATAAGCTGTCAGATCTTTTTTCACTAACGCCTGTACCCCCGGTTCCTGATTATCCACAAAAGAGAAACAAAGAAACGGAATTCCTAATGCACTTAATTCTAACACAGTGGAACCTCCCGCTGTCAACGCCACATCGCATTGCAACATGACATCCGACATCCTCTTTACATTAGAATACACCCTTACGTTACTGTGATTCTTTTCTATCTGCCGTAATTCATATAAATGGGAATTAAACGCTCCACTTACCACATGGTATCTTAAGGTTTGGGTATACTCATCCTGCAAAGCTTCCTGCAAAATCTGACCAGCTAAATTGTATGCATCACTGCCTCCTGTTGTAATTAACACATCTGTCAAATCCCCACAAAATCTAATCTCCCTGTTCTGAAATTCCTCTCGAACCGGGGCATAATATGGCCCTAAGAGACACTTTGTTGTCCCTGGATATTTTTCTTGATAGTTCAGCTCTTCAGCACAGATTCCATAATTGATAATAATATCCAACGGATATACGCCTTCAAACATATCGTCAAAATAAGCAATCTTTGTAAGTTCTCCCAGCTTATTAAAATATTTCTCTGTCACATAATAACTGTCTATTAAAATACATGCCGGTTTCTCCTGACCTAAAAAGGACAGGTAGATGTCTAACTCTCCCTCCATCTGTCTGTAATCCGTTCCCAACACATGTACCCTATACCCTCTACTTTCTACCAACTCCCTGCTGCTCTCGTCTGCCAACACAAACCACACCTCTTCGCCAAGTTTTTTTAATGCCATGGCAACAGAAAGACAGCGCATAATGTGCCCCGCACCAATCTGTGAATTTCCGTCTGCCCGAATCTGAATCATGTATCTTTCCCCCTTTCCGTTTCTATCTCATTTTCTATCAGACATTTTCTATTATACCTACCCAATCAACACCCTCTGCCCCTCAAAGGCAAATCCATACTTACGGATTCTCTCTTCCTGAAATCCTTTTTCTATTAATTCTGC
>CACXGE010000110.1 GCA_902767135.1 uncultured Lachnospiraceae bacterium
ATACGCTACCTGCAACCAGGGTCACCTCCGCTCCCCGCTCCATGGCGCATCTTGCAATGGCTATTCCCATTTTACCAGTAGAGTGGTTGGTAATGAAGCGTACCGGGTCAATGGCCTCTTTTGTTGCCCCGGTAGTAACCAACACCCTTTTTCCCACCATATCCTTTTCATATCTGATTTCTCTTAGGATATAGTCTAACAGTTCTGCCGGTTCCGGCATTTTGCCGGCTCCGGTATCTCCACAGGCAAGATACCCTGTGTTTGGTGCAATCACTTCCATTCCATAATGTCTTAATTTCTCTAAATTATCCTGCAAAATAGGATTTTCATACATATTGGTGTTCATGGCTGGTGAGATAATCTTTTTACATTTGCAAGCCATGATGGTAGTTGTCAGCATATCATCTGCAATCCCATTGGCAATCTTTCCAATCACATTGGCAGAAGCCGGGGCAACCATCACTACATCTGCTTTCTTTGCCAGCGATACATGTTCCACATTGTAGTTAAAATTCCGATCAAAGGTATCCACCAGACATTTATGATTTGTCAGTGTTTCAAATGTGATTGGATTGATAAAATTGGTGGCATTGGCGGTCATCAGTACATGAACATCTGCATGCAATTTCACTAACATACTTGCCAAATTTGCAATCTTGTAGGCTGCTATGCTACCTGTCACTCCAAGAACAACCGTTTTTCCCTTTAACATACATTTCTCCTCCTCATTAGAATATTGGAGATAATTCTCCATATTTTTCATATTGCGATACCTTTGCAATCTTATTCTCTCCATCTACAAAGACTACATTTGGCTTATGCTCCTTCACTTCCTCTGGAGTCATTTGACAATAACACATAATTATCACATGGTCTCCCACAGAAACCTGTCTTGCTGCTGCTCCATTCAAGCAAATCATACCACTTCCTGGTTCTCCTGCAATGGTATAGGTCTCAAAACGATTTCCATTTTCTACATCCACAATCTGTACTAATTCATATTCATAAATTCCTGCCGCTTCCATCAGCTTTGGATCTACGGTTATACTTCCTACATAGTTAAGTTCTGCCTGTTTTACCACTGCTCTGTGAATTTTTCCTTTTAACATTGTAACTGTCATGTGTTTTCTCCTTTACAAAAAGCTACGTTACGCTTCGATGATTGTGTTGTCAATAAGTCTTGTATTTCCAATATAAACTGCCATTGCAATCAAGGTATTTTCTGTAATGGTATCCACTAAGACAATATTCTCAGCATCAACTACCTCCACATAATCAATTCTTGCAAGGCTTTCTGTTTCAAGCTTAGCAATCATTGCCGCCTTTACTTTAGCAGCATCCTTTTCTCCATTTTCAATTAACTCTCTTCCTACCTTTAGGGACTGACTTAAAATTACTGCGGCCTTTCTTTCTGCTTCGCTTAAATAAGTATTACGCGAGCTTTTCGCAAGACCATCTGCCTCTCGAATGATAGGACAACCAACAATTTCAATATCAAAATTTAAGTCTCTCACCATTCTCTTAATGACAGCGAGCTGTTGTGCATCCTTCTGTCCAAAATACGCTCTGTCTGGTGTTACGATATTGAATAGCTTCGATACTACACTACATACCCCATCAAAGTGAATAGGTCTTGATTTTCCACACAATTCTGTTGTTAACCCCTCCATATGCACAGAAGTCGTTTTGTTTGCATAGTACATTTCTTCTGGTTCAGGATTGAATAAAATAGCTGCTCCTGCTCCCTCACAAAGCTTAGCATCTCTTTCTAAATCTCTTGGATAGCTTGCCAAATCTTCGTTTGGACCAAACTGTGTTGGATTGACAAAATCGCTGACTACAACTCTATCATTTTCCTTCACTGCACGTTCAATCAAGCTCTGATGTCCTTCGTGCAAAAATCCCATCGTCGGCACAAGACCAACCGTCAAGCCCTGCTTTTTCCACTGTTTTACTTCTGCTCTTACTTCTGCAATTGTCTTTACAATCTTCATTTTACCTTCTCCTTACTTGATGATTACCAATAATGCTTCTATTTTCGTAACTATTCAGTACCTTCATAGTTACGAAGAAAAGGGCAATGCTACGCATGAAAAATTGTCCTTTTCTTGTTGAATTTACGTGTTCTTACGCCCCTCACAGCGTAGTGTGAGGGTCTGTCCTGAACAGTTACCTATTTTCTTCTAATAAAGTTTTTCCAAAATACTATCATCTATTTTAAACGTATGCTCCTCTGCTGGATAAGTACCTTCCTTTACTTCCTTCACATACTGTGCAAAACCAGCCTTCATGGATTCTCCTACCTTGGCAAACTGTTTTACAAATTTTGGTGCCATATCGGAATACATGGCAAGCATATCCTGATACACTAACACCTGACCATCACAGCCTGCTCCTGCCCCAATGCCAATGGTTGGAATGGAAATCTGTTGTGTGATAAACTCTGCAAGCTTTGCAGGCACACATTCCAAAACCACTGCAAAGGCCCCTGCTGCCTCCACTGCTTTTGCCTCTTCTAAAAGCTTCTTGGCTGCAGCCTCACCGCGACCTTGCACTTTAAATCCTCCAAAAGCATTTACGGACTGGGGCGTCAATCCGATATGAGCACACACCGGAATAGAAGCTTTCACAATGGCTTGGATTTGAGGACACACCTCCAGACCGCCTTCCAGCTTCACTGCCTGTGCCCTTCCCTCTTTCATTAACCTTCCTGCATTTACCAACGCATCGTACACACTGGTCTGATATGACATAAAGGGCATATCTGTGATTACCATGGCATTTTTTGCGCCTTTTGCCACTGCCTTGGAATGGTGAATCATATCTTCCATGGTAACAGATAAGGTATCCTCGTATCCTAGACAAACCATCCCCAGAGAATCTCCTACCAAAATGGATTCCACCCCTGCCTCATCTACCAGCTTGGCTGTAGAGTAATCGTAAGCTGTCAGCATTGTGATTTTTTCTTTTTTTTCCTTTGCATTCTTAAATGTATTTACTGTTGTCTTCATATCTTCATTCTCCTGTTATGAAGTGACTTTTGTCAAGAGTTAATTTCAAGAAATTTTTCTTAACCCCAGTCACATTTGTTTTCCTGACAGCAT
>CACXGE010000111.1 GCA_902767135.1 uncultured Lachnospiraceae bacterium
CAAAGTACGGTCATTAAGTGCTCATAGCTTATCGCCTACTAGGCTCGAAAGAACCTCGCCAAGGGCGGCGATATGCATCGCACGTAAGCAACCAAAATACGGTTGCTAAGTGCTCATAGCTAGCTAGGAATCAACGGTATCCCACCGTTATGGGGGAACACATATGATGGTATGTTGTAATAAGTGGTAAACGAAGGTAACTCTCGTCTTTTTACAATAAAGACGGGAGTTTTTTTGTTTAGTTTATAGGGAGGTTGTGAAATGCCAGAGATTTCTTTGTTTTATGGAATTCGTGTAACAATGTATTACGAAGACCACAATCCGCCACATTTTCATGCTGAATATAATGGAAATAAGGCTTTGATTGATATTAATGAAGCTAGAGTCATAAAAGGTGCATTGCCGTCTAAGCAGTTGAAACTAATACTTGCATGGTGTGTAATACATCAAGATGAGTTAATGCAAAACTGGGAACTTTCTAAGGATGGTCTTCCGTTAAATAGAATTAATCCATTGATTTAGGGGGGATTGTATGTTTCACAATGTGGTTCAGGTTATTCCGTATGAGGATTATAAAGTATATGTATATTTTGAAGATGGAAAGATTGTCTGCTTTGATGCAAAGCCATTACTTGAAAAAAAGGTTTTCGAACCGCTAAAAGATAAAGAAAAATTTATGAAGTCATGTACAATTTTAAATGACACATTAGCTTGGGATATTTCGGGAGATAAAGATCCGGGAAAATGTCTGGATATCGATCCGGATATGCTGTATGAATTAGAACAAGCTGTTGAGAGGATTGCTTAATAGCATAAACAAACCATATAAAATTTAATTATAAATATATATAGAATAGAAAGGAAAAGCAATATGTACGAAAAAGTATCAACCAATCTCAATTTTGTAGAACGTGAAAAAGCGACAGAAAAATTCTGGA
Source organism: uncultured Lachnospiraceae bacterium (assembly GCA_902767135.1). Taxonomy (GTDB): domain Bacteria; phylum Bacillota; class Clostridia; order Lachnospirales; family Lachnospiraceae; genus RUG11237. Next base: position 939 of record CACXGE010000111.1, read on the forward strand.
AAGACAATGACATTTTTAGAAAGAGTATGGAAAACCGCAAGGAGGGGGAAACCTATACCTTTTATGATGGACCTCCAACTGCAAATGGTAAGCCACATATCGGTCATGTGCTTACCCGTGTGATCAAAGATATGATTCCACGTTATCGTACCATGAAAGGTTACATGGTTCCTAGAAAAGCAGGCTGGGATACCCACGGTCTTCCGGTGGAACTGGAAGTAGAAAAGATTCTAGAATTAGATGGAAAAGAACAGATTGAAGAATACGGTATCGAACCATTTATCAAAAAATGTAAGGAAAGTGTGTGGAAATACAAAGGAATGTGGGAAGATTTCTCATCAACGGTTGGTTTCTGGGCAGATATGGAAAATCCATATGTCACTTATGACAATAACTTTATTGAGTCAGAATGGTGGGCATTAAAAGAAATCTGGAATAAAAAGTTGTTATATAAAGGCTTCAAGATTGTGCCATACTGTCCTCGTTGTGGAACACCACTTTCCGCACAGGAAGTAGCCCAGGGCTATAAGACAGTAAAAGAACGCTCTGCAGTAGTACGTTTTAAAGTCACAGGAGAAGATGCTTACTTCTTAGCATGGACCACAACACCTTGGACACTGCCATCTAACGTGGCACTTTGTATGAATCCGGAAGAAACCTACTGTAAGGTAAAGGCAGCGGACGGATATACTTATTATATGGCGGAAGCACTTCTTGATAAGGTGCTTGGCAAATTAGTAGAAAACGAAGAGGACAAGGCATACGAAATCTTAGAAACTTACAAGGGGAAAGATTTAGAAGGAAAATCCTACGAGCCATTATTTGAATGTACCGGGGAAGCAGTAAAGAAGCAAGCTGGAAAAAAAGCTCATATTGTTACCTGTGATAATTATGTAACCATGTCAGATGGTACCGGTATTGTTCACATTGCACCGGCGTTCGGTGAAGATGATGCCAATGTGGGAAGAAAATATGACCTTGCTTTTATCCAGTTTGTAAACAGCAAAGGTGAAATGACAGAAGAAACACCATATGCAGGTACCTTCTGCAAAAAGGCTGACCCACAGATTTTAAAAGATTTAGAAGCAAAAGGATTATTGTTTGATGCTCCAAAATTTGAGCATGAATATCCACACTGCTGGAGATGTGATACACCTTTAATTTACTACGCAAGAGAATCCTGGTTCATTAAGATGACAGAGGTTAAGGATGACTTAATTGCAAATAATAACAAAATCAACTGGATTCCGGAAAGCATCGGAAAAGGACGTTTCGGCGACTGGCTGGAAAACGTTCAGGACTGGGGTATCAGCCGTAATCGTTACTGGGGAACACCATTAAATATCTGGGAATGTGAATGTGGTTGCCAGCATTCCGTGGGAAGCATTGCAGAATTGAAGAGCATGAGTGACAACTGTCCGGAGGATATTGAACTTCACCGTCCATACATTGATGCAGTTACCATCAAGTGTCCTGACTGTGGAAAAGAAATGCACAGAGTACCGGAGGTAATTGACTGCTGGTTTGACTCAGGAGCAATGCCATTTGCACAGCATCATTATCCATTTGAGAATAAGGAGGTATTTGAAAAACAGTTCCCTGCAAACTTTATCTCAGAAGCAGTAGACCAGACCAGAGGATGGTTCTATTCCCTGTTGGCAGAATCCACCATTCTTTTCAACGAGCCGGCATATAAAAATGTAATTGTACTTGGTCATGTGCAGGATGAGAATGGACAGAAGATGTCTAAGTCAAAGGGAAATGCAGTGGATCCATTTGATGCATTAAATGAATTTGGTGCAGATGCCGTAAGATGGTACTTCTATATCAACTCTGCTCCATGGCTTCCGAACCGTTTTTATGGAAAGGCAGTGACAGAGGGTCAGAGAAAGTTCATGGGTACCCTTTGGAATACTTATGCATTCTTTGTACTTTATGCAAATATTGATGAATTTGATGCCACAAAATATAAATTGGAATATGATAAATTATCCGTTATGGATAAATGGTTGTTATCTAAGCTGAATTCCGTGGTAAAAGCGGTAGATACCAATTTAGATTCCTACAAGATTCCAGAGGCTGCAAGAGCTTTGGCAGAGTTTGTGGATGATATGAGTAACTGGTATGTAAGACGCTGTCGTGATCGTTTCTGGGCAAAAGGAATGGAACAGGATAAGATTAATGCTTACATGACATTGTATACATCCTTAGTAACCATCTGTAAAACAGCTGCACCTATGATTCCGTTTATGACAGAAGACATTTATCAGAACTTAGTCAGAAGCATTGATAAAGATGCTCCGGAAAGTATTCATTTATGTGACTTCCCAACAGTAAATGAAAGCTTTATTGACAAAGACTTAGAAGATAATATGGACGGAGTATTAAAATATGTTGTTATGGGACGTGCCGCAAGAAATGCAGCTAACATTAAGAACCGTCAGCCAATTGGAACCATGTTTATTAAGGCAGGAAGAGAGTTAAGTGACTTCTATAAAGAAATCATTGCAGACGAATTGAATGTGAAGAATGTAATCTTTACAGATGATGTTCGTGAATTTACATCTTATACCTTTAAGCCACAGTTAAAGACCGTGGGACCAAAATACGGAAAACTCTTAGGTGGAATTAAGGCAGCGTTAAGTTCTTTAGATGGCAATGCAGCTATGGATGAATTAAATGAAAAGGGTGCATTACATTTAGATATCAATGGAGAGGCAGTAGAACTTACAAAAGAAGACCTGCTCATTGACATGGCACAGATGGATGGCTATGTGTCTGAAGGAGATAACGAAGCAACAGTTGTATTAGATACCAACTTAACAGAAGAACTTATTGAAGAAGGTTTTGTACGTGAAATTATCAGTAAGGTACAGACCATGCGTAAAGAAGCAGGATTTGAGGTTATGGACAAGATTAAGATTTATGAAACCGGAAGCGATAAGGTGACAGAAATTCTTAAGAAGTTTGGGGATAACATCAAGTCAGAAGTCTTGGCAGTAGATTTGGTATTGGGCGAAACAAATGGCTTTGTAAAAGAGTGGAATATCAACGGCGAAAATGTAGTACTTGGTGTGGAAAAACAATAAAATAAAAATAGTGGAAAACTATTAGACTAGAAAAAGGTGTTGCAGGAAATGATATGATCCCCTTTAAGTAGACAAGGTAAATAACCAAATCTACTTAAGGGGGATTTTTTATGTCCAAATATCCTGCAGAATTA
>CACXGE010000112.1 GCA_902767135.1 uncultured Lachnospiraceae bacterium
CAGCCAGATGAAAGCAGGGAAAGAGCCGGGGCGAGAAGACGAGATTGAACGGAAGTATCAGGAGGCGGTTGCACTGCTTCCAGCGGATAAGGAACAGGCAATCCGGGAATACTGCGATGCTATTTTTGACAGCGGTGCGGATGCTGAGCAGTTCTTTTATCGGTTAGGACTAAGTGATGGACTATGTTTGAAAAAACTGGTAAAAAAAATACTCTTGTCTTTATCTCAAAATAATTGAGAGCGTGAAACGGTAAATGTTACTCTGAAAGTGATATTTACCGTTTCTTTAGTTGGCATGGTAGATGTAATTTTATTGAAGTATTCAAAAAAGAAGAATTATGCTATAATTTCAATGTGTGGAGATAAAACACTCTAACAGGTAATATGGCGATATATAATGAATTTGGATACATCACAATAGATGATGCCAGAATTGATGAAACATGCAATGCCTATTTCAAATGGAAAGATCTGAATACTTATATTTCCAATAACAGCCATAGGGGAATCAATATGCCGGATGCAATTAGTGAACCGATGGGTTGTTATTGTATGGGATATTTGTGGAATCGTGGAGATGAAGTAGGTGATGCAACTGATCCTAGAACAGGAAAAAAGATTGAATTCAAAGCCACTTCCCGCTTTGAAGGAGATTTATCCTCTTTTGGACCAAAATGTGTCTTTGATGATCTGGTATTTTTGAGATTCAAATTGGATGATAATTTATTGTATATTTACGATTTAAAAATCAATTCCGAGGAATTTGGAAAATATCCGGCAAACAAGACTCAAACGATTCAAGAACAGAAGAATCAGGGAAGAAGACCACATGTAAGTCTGCAAACACTGTTTGTAGATGCACAGAACTTAGAGCCTGATGTTATCTTTGATATTAGAAGATGCAAGGCTTATGACAGAGTATCAGAATACTACCAAAGATTAATCGGTAAATAATACGAAAGGCAGAGTGTTTTATCTCTGCTTTTTAAAAGACCATATTGCGGCGCGCCGCATTTTATGATAAGATTTACACATTACGAACGAGGAGACAAGAGAAAAATGTATAGTATAGCATCATTTTTTGCTGGAGTAGGCGGAATAGATTTGGGATTTGAACAAACAGGCGCATTTCAAACAGTTTATGCAAACGAATTTGATCCGTATGCAAGTGAAACTTTTGAGCTAAATTATCCTAAGGTTGTTGTAGATCAAAGAGATATACATATAGTGCCTATTGAAGATGTTCCTAAAACGGATGTGATAATTGGTGGATTTCCGTGTCAGGCATTTTCTATCGCAGGATATAGACAGGGGTTTGAGGATAAAAAAGGTCGAGGAGAATTATTCTTTGAGTTGATGAGAATGATGGAATCCAAAAGACCAAGAGTTGCTTTGTTTGAAAATGTGAAAAATTTAGTTGGACATGATAATGGAAATACATTTCGGGTGATATGTGAGCAATTAGATTTACTTGGTTATCATTATACATATCAGGTTTTAAACGCAATGAATTATGGAAATATGGCTCAAAATAGAGAACGTATTTATATCGTAGCATTTAGAGATGAAGCAGACTATAATAAATTCCATTGGCCGCTGTCTGTTCCATTAACGACAACAGTAAAAGATATTATTGATTTTGATAATAAAGTTGATGATAAATACTATTATACTGAAGGAAAATATAAAGGAGATATTTATAAGTTACTAGTTGAAGCAACAAAGGATGATGATATAAATAATCCAGCCATATACCAGTGGAGAAGAAAATATGTGAGACAAAACAAAAGCGGTGTAGTTCCTACCTTAACGGCTAATCAGGGGGAAGGCGGACATAACGTTTGTATAATCAAAACGAAATACGGATTGCGTAAAATGACACCGAGAGAGTGTTTTAATACACAGGGATTTCCAAAAGATTATAAATTACCAAAAAACCAAAGCGATGGACGGTTATATAAACAGGCTGGAAACTCGGTATGTGTTCCAGTGATAAATAGAATTGCAATGAACATATTAGAGGCAATAAAATAGTGGTAAAGCTGGCTCGTTGAGTCAGCTTTTTCTGGAGATAATCATGGCAGATAATTTAACAGCTGAACAAAGGAAAAAAAATATGCAACATATCAAGAGTAAAGATACGAAAATTGAAGTGTTGTTACGAAGAGAGTTGTGGAGAAGAGGATATCGTTATAGAAAAAATTATTCGGGACTACCGGGAAAACCAGACATTGTTTTGACTAACCAATGTTGGATTATTTTGATACAGTTATTTATCCAGCCTTTACATCAGATATAAAAAAAGTATCAGATGGGAATGAATATTTATTTAAAAATGTGGAAATATCAGAAGGCGTTGGAAATAAATATATTTTGACAGGACAATTTGTTAAAAAGACCATATTGGAAATTAAATCAGATATAAATGAAGAGGGAGAACTTGTAGAAAAAGATGAAAAATATTCGGCTGCTCCTTATTCTTCATTTGCTATTAATTTAATGAATCATAGAATGATATATGTTCCAAATCAAAAAGGAAGCCCAACTCTTGCTAATTTTAGAAGCAGTGTGAAATATGTTATCAGTAATTATA
>CACXGE010000113.1 GCA_902767135.1 uncultured Lachnospiraceae bacterium
TGGGCTATCGCCAAATGGTAAGGCACTGGACTCTGACTCCAGCATTTCAAGGTTCGAATCCTTGTAGCCCAGCTCATCGGGAGAGTGGAGGTTTCCATTCTCCTTTCTTTTATGTAAGGAAACGGAGTGAAGGAGTTTTTCATGTATCAATTTGAAAGTAGAGTTCGCTATAGCGAGACAGGAAAAGATGGAAAATTAACTTTGGAATCTATTTTAAATTATTTTCAGGATTGTACCAATTTTCATTCTCTGGATATCGGCTATGGCTTGGATTATATGTTAGAGGGAAAAACTACGTGGATTTTACTGTCCTGGCAGATTGTGGTAGAAAAATATCCCAAAATGGGAGAAAGCATCAAGGTTGGAACTAAGGCATATGACTTTAGACGTTCTTTTGGATATCGAAATTTTATGATGTATGATGATAAGGGAGAATTTATTGCCTATGCTAACTCTGTATGGCTTTGTGTGGATAAGGAAACAATGAAACCTGTAAGGGTTGACAAAGAACAAATAGATGCGTATTGTTTAGAAGAGAGACTTCCTATGGAATATGAGAGTATGCACATCGTATTACCCAAAGAAGGAGGGACGAAAAAGGAGCCTATTACAGTTCAGAATTACCATTTGGATACCAATGAGCATGTCAATAATGGTCAGTACTTAAGAATGGCATATTTGGTGGCTGGAAGTGAAAGCGGATTAGAGATAGAAGGAAAAGTAAAACAGATGCGTGCAGAGTATAAAAAAGCAGCATTGTTAGGAGATATGATTTTTCCTGTAGTTTTTAAAGAACAGGAAAAAGTGGTTGTGGCACTAAATAACGAAGAAGGGAAACCATATGCGGTGGTTGAATTGCTCTTAGGCGTATGATGGTTTAGAAAGCAGGATGAGATGTTAGAATTAGGAAAGAAACAGGTATTGACGGTAGTAAAACAAGTAGAATTTGGCGTATATCTGGCAGAAAAGATGGACAGTGAGGAAAAGGTACTGTTACCAAGGAAACAAGTGCCCAGGGATTTAGAGATTTCGGATTCCATAGAAGTATTTTTGTATAAGGATTCCGATGACAGAATGATTGCTACGGTAAGGGAACCTATGATACAGATTGGAAAACCCGCAGTGTTGAAAGTGAAAGAGACGGGAAAGATTGGGGCATTCTTAGATTGGGGGTTAGAAAAGGACTTGCTGTTGCCATTTAAGGAACAAAGCTGTGAAGTGGTTCCGGGCAAAGAATACCTGGTTGCTTTGTACGTAGATAAAAGTAACAGGTTATGTGCTACTATGAAGGTTTATCCTTATCTTCGCAAAGATTCTGCATATATGAAAGATGATATGGTTACCGGTATTGTCTATGATGTAAGCAAGGAATACGGAGTCTATGTGGCGGTGGACAATATTTATTCTGCCAGAATTCCGGCCAAAGAAGTTTTTGAAAAACTTTCTGTTGGAGATATGGCAACAGCCAGAGTCAGCAGTGTGAAAGAGGATGGGAAACTTGATTTAAGTATGAAAAAGAAGGCATATATGCAGATGGATGAAGATGCCGGTTTCCTTTTGGATGAATTGATGGACCGAGGAGGAAGTTTTCCTTTTACAGATAAAAATGTATCGCCGGAAAGAATTAAGGAAGAGTTTTCTATGAGTAAGAATGCGTTCAAGCGTGCCATCGGAAATCTTTTAAAAGCAGGTAAAATCCAAATCACGGATACGGAGATTAAGATGAAATAAAAGTAAGGTAACTTTAGCAATTTTTATAAATAAAAAATAATTGGAGGAATGAAAGATGAAAAAAGCAATTAGTACACCAAATGCACCAGCAGCCATTGGCCCGTATTCACAGGCAATTGAAGTGAATGGTATGATTTACACCTCAGGAGTAATTCCTGTAAATCCCGCAACAGGAGAAATTCCTGCAACAGTAGAGGAGCAGGCAGAACAGGCGTTTTTAAATATGTCTAATCTTTTAAAGGATGCCGGAAGTTGTATGGAGAATGTTGTTAAAACAGTAGTATTCATCAAGAATATGGAAGATTTTGGAAAAATCAATGAAATTTATGCAAAATATTTTACCGGAGTATTCCCGGCACGTTCTTGTGTGGAAGTAGCAAGAATTCCAAAGGATGTATTTTTGGAAGTAGAGGCTATTGCCATAAAATAAAAACGGATAATTTTCGTAAAAAAAGGAGTATGTGTACAAGCATCATACTCCTTTCTTTTATACGCTGACATCAATATTTTGACCTAAATGAGGAGTTACAGACTGTTCCATCATTTTCACCATGGAATCTCCAGCTTCTTCTACAGTTTCCATAGACATATCAAGAACGGCGAACCCAACTGCATTCATGGTACTTGCCTGGGTATTCATCAGCGAAAGTTCAGTGATATCCATGTAAATCCTCCTTTCTCCTCTTGGATAACTTCCATTATAATCCCTTTTAAATGAAAAAGCTATAGAAAAACGAGATTTTATAAGGGAAAGAAAAAAATCACAAAAAAAACAATTTTTCTCTTTATTTTTTGGTGAAAGTGTTATAAAATAGAAATGTGAAAAGCGAAGAGCAGGGACACAATTGGGCAATTTTATATGTAAAACGTAACGGTTCAGGCAGGTCTGCGCATTTACTGCGCTGACCGTGCAAAAATGGGCATTTAACAAAAATCGGGCAATTTTGCATGCGTAAGCATTGCCCGATTACGTAACAGTTTGGCCTGTGGCTGAACTGTTACGTAAAACCTGTCCAATTGGAGTGAAAGGTTAACACATAGACGGAACTTTACAGACATGGGGAAAAGAGTGAAATAGTGTGAAATGGAGGTAACTGTATGATTTCAAATCAAATTTTACAGAATACAATTGATGGATTAAAAAATATTACAAGAATTGAATTGGCTATTGTGGACACAGAAGGCCATGTGCTAGCCACAACAACAGAAGGGATAGAGGAATGTGAGACGGCAATTATGGCATTTGCAAATTCTCCGGCAGACAGCCAGGAGGTTCAGGGTTATCAGTTTTTTAAGGTGTTCGATGACAATCAATTGGAGTATGTGTTGATTGCCAGCGGAACAAATGATGATGTATATCTGGTTGGGAAAATTGCGGCATTTCAGATTCAGAATTTATTAGTGGCCTACAAAGAGAGATTTGACAAAGATAATTTTATCAAAAATCTGTTGTTGGACAATTTACTGTTGGTAGATATTTACAATCGTTCCAAAAAGCTTCATATTGACACAGAGGCAAGACGAGTGGTATTTATTGTAGAGTCTAAAAATGACAAGGAAGGGGTCATTTTAGAAAACGTAAGAGGTCTTTTTGGTGGCAAATCAAAGGATTTTGTGACTGCGGTTGATGAAAAGAACATTATCGTGGTAAAAGAACTGGCAGAGAATGAGACTTATGACGATATGGAAAAAACTGCCCAGATGATTTTGAATTTATTTGATGAAGATAATTGCGAAACACATATTGCTTATGGTACAATAGTGGGCGAGATAAAAGAAGTATCCCGTTCCTATAAGGAAGCAAAGATGGCATTGGATGTAGGAAAGATTTTCTATGGTGAGAGAAGTATCATTGCATACAGCTCCCTGGGAATCGGAAGATTGATTTACCAACTGCCAATTCCTTTATGTAAGATGTTTATCAAAGAAATCTTTGGAGGCAAGTCTCCAGATAGCTTTGACGAAGAAACTTTGGCTACAATCAATAAGTTCTTTGAGAACAGCTTGAATGTATCAGAAACATCCAGACAACTATATATTCACAGAAATACTTTGGTATATCGATTAGATAAGCTGCAGAAAAGCACAGGCTTGGATTTGAGGGTTTTTGAAGATGCCATTACTTTCAGAATCGCTTTGATGGTTGTAAAATACATGAAGTATATGGAGAATTTTGAGTATTAAGGAAACGAGTAACTGTTTGGAAACTAATATTCCGCGAAGGTTTTCGTAAGAAAAGCCTGAGTTTTGCAAGCAAAAATCCCATTGCGAAGCAATATATAATGGATTTTTGCTTCGTATCGGGAAGGTACTGAACAGATACGAAACTTCCATCTCAAAATTGAGACCACTATAAATGTATTCCATGGAAGTTTCGTAAAGCTGATGCACACAAA
>CACXGE010000114.1 GCA_902767135.1 uncultured Lachnospiraceae bacterium
CCTGTTTGATATGGAAGTAAAGCAGAGTGAGAAGAGTGAAAGTGCGTTGGATCTAAGTGCTGCGGCTCAGGCAAAACTTGATCTCGGGTAACCCGGTTACCTGGCTCCGGGGTACCTAGCTCCACGGAATTGTAGACATTATCGATAATTTGTGGTAAAATTGAATAGTATCTTGTGTAAAAACATAATGAATCAAAGCAAATTGCATAAAAGTATAAGGGTTCAGCATGTGACGAGAATAATTACAAACGTTTTATACAGAAAGGAGAAAAAAGGTATGAGAGAAGCAAAAGAATATTGCAGAAGGCTGTTTGCCATGGTACTTGTGTTGGCGTTGGTTTTAGGATATTTGCCATCCACCACAATTCAGACACAGGCAGCAACCAAGAAAGTTACTGTGAAATCAGTAACACTGGACAAGAAACAATATGTTTTGAAAAAAGGAAAGAAAGTAACATTGAAAGCCACGATTTTGCCAAAGGGGGCAAAATCTCAAAAGGTAACCTTTCAAAGCAGCAACAAAAAGATTGCTACAGTGACCTCAAAGGGTGTGGTAAAAGCAGTGGGAAAACAGGGGACTGCCATTATCACAGCCAAAGTAGGAAATAAAAAGGCAAAATGTAAGATTGTGATTGGAACACCAGTTACCAAGATTAGCGCATCCAATATGAATCTTACGGTTGGACAGGCAAAAAAATTGCTGTTACATTAAATCCAAAGAAACCTACAGTAAAAACCTTATCTTACAAAAGCAGCAATACAAGAGTTGCAACCGTGGATAAATCAGGTAAGGTAACAGCAAAATCAGCAGGAAGTGCAAAAATCACCATACTTGCCACAGACTGCAATAAGGTAAAAAAAGTTATTACAGTGAAGGTAAGTCAAAAGGCGGTTGTAACCAAAGCTCCAACTGTAACAAAAGCACCTACAATTACATTAGAACCAACTGTAACAAAAACACCTACTGCTACACCTACAGGCGTATTAAAGGTAGAAAAAGCACAGGTGGATTTAAAAATTGGAGAGAATTTTACTCCTCAAATTGTATTTGAACCGGAAAGTCTGAAAGAAGACGGGGTCCTGGTGTCAAGTTCGGATGCTACAGTGGCAGCAGTGGTAGATGCAAACGGAGGGATTCATGCATTAACTCCAGGGGAATGTGATATCCAGATTTCTTCCAAGAAAAATGGAATGATAAAGACCAGCTATCATGTGACAGTATCCTCCGATGGTGTTACAACAAAGACAGTAGGTAACGAAACGGAATTGCTTGCAGCATTACAGGAACTATCAGAAGGTGTGATTACCCTTCAGACCAATCAAGAGAATGTTCAGATTCCAGCAGGAGTTTATGAAAAAGTAACTTTGGTGGTCGATGCACCAAATGCCCATATTGAAAATGAGGCTACTTTTAAAGAGGTGTTGATTAAGGCCATTTCTGATAATACCTGGGTGGAACGTTGTGGGAATCATCTGTATATGGATGGAAAAGATGGACATATTCTTGTAGGTGACAATGCCCAGCCTAATCTGTATTTATTGGAGGATAGTGAGGCGGTCACCATCACCAATAATGGGGATTTACAGGAATTGTTGATTGCCTCTGCAGCCAAGGTCTTGGTAAAGGGGGACTCCATTGCCAATCGTTTGACCTGTCATGTGTATCGTGAAGATACCACAGTAGCTACCTACATTCCATTAGACATTTATTCTACTACAACCTATCAGCTTGTAGTGGGACCAGGGGGAGAACAGACGGCGATTCGTTGTAAGGATGAAACCTCAGTTCCGAAGGTCAGTGGACTTGGTACTTTAAGTATTACGGTTGACAGTACAGGTCAGACTTCAAGTGTGATTGCAGAAAATGATGGTACGTTGAAAGAGCTTCCAAAGGCGAGCATTGCAGGTAAGGTGCTAAATGAAGATAATACAGGGGCCACAGGTACTGTTTATCTTGTGTCTTATTCCAAAGACGTGACAAAGGACAATGTGTCAGTACACCTAAATGGGGCATCCACCAAGAAGACGAATCTGGTGTCAGGAGAGTACCTGTTTGAAAATGTATGTATTGGTAATTATATTGTGATTGTAGAGTCTGATGGTTATGAATTGATTACCCAGAATATTTTTGTGTCTTCTTCCTATGCAGACAAGACCTTTTTGGTAGATGACATTACCCTTATGAAGACGGCTGGAGAACCGGGAGCCATTGAAGGTGAATTGACAGATGCCTCTACAGGCCAGGTGATTACCTCGGGAGTAGAAGTTTTGCTTCGCAGGGGAATGAATAATATTACTGCAGACCCTGTACAGAGAACAGTGGTGGCAGCCGACGGAAGATACAGCTTTACACAGGTGACACCGGGACAATATACGGTTCAGGTAAAGGATGCCACAGAGAAGTCAGTATACGTGTCAGCATATTATAATGTCAATGTATTAGCAGGAGCAGTTCAGACAAAGAATATTACTGTTTCCAAAAGACTTTCCACTTCAGAAGTCAGGTTTGTACTTACCTGGGATAAAAAGGGTGAGGGTGTAAGTCAGGATTTGGATATTTACTTATATGGACCTAACCCATACCATGCAGGAGAAAGTGAAGTTCATTTTGGAGAGTATTCGAGTAGTTATTATTGTCAGTCTCTAAAAGGGAAGGAGGCAAGCGATAGTAACCTTGATGTGGATGATAAGGAGTATGAAGGTCCGGAGACGATTACGGTGAAAAGGCCTATAGATGGTATCTACAAAATTTTTGTTTCTGACTACACCAATGGAGGAAATGGAACAGGTCTTGCAGCATCCCATCCGGAAATTAAAGTTTATGTGGGAAATAATTTGATGGATACCGTAAAAATGCCACAGAAGGCAGGGGGTGTCTGGTATGCATTAAACTATGATGGAACTACCGGTAAAGTATCTGTAGTGGATGATGTATATGATGGACAGTGTAATACTACTACCCGTGCTAAAATTGCTACCTATTTCAATTTGTTAGAGCAGTTTACTGTAGTGGACGAAAAGGCTTTTGCTGTCTATCAGCAGACCTTGGATTTGATACGATCAGATTATGAAAAGCAACAGAATGAAGAAAAATTAAAAGAGTATCTTACACAGATGGAAGAAGTGTATCAGAAATTTACGGATTGTCTTACGGTTACCAGTATATCGGGAGAAGGATTATCCGAGTATACGTTTGATGAGTATAAAACATATCACAACTACTATGGTTTCTGGGGAACCACAGAAGCGTTACCTGAGCTTAAGGTGGTATTTTCAAAGAAAGGGGAAGCCTCTAAGCATAAAGTAGAAAAAGTAAGTGATTCCAATTACTATCATTTGATTTACAGTAATTCGGAAATAGGTATTTCCACTTATTATGATTTTTATTATCAAAAGCAGGAGGATGATTCCTATTGGGTGAAAAATATTATAGATTCTACAAATGCCGGATTTGAGACAGAGCTTTACAGGAAATATGGATATGTTGGCGGATATAATGAAAAGATAGGAAAAAATTTAAAATTCACTTACAAAGAGGGAATTGAGTTAGTATCTGCTGAATATAAAGATGATGTAGAGGAAGCGGCTTGGGCTTATGAGAAGAATGTAGATGCGGTGTTGCATTTAAAAGATACCAAAACCAATGCAACCTTAGATTTTAGTATTTACTATATTCCTTTAGGTGTGGAAATCAAAGGTATAGAAGATAGCAATAATGTCATCTACAGTGTAAGTAATAATTACTACTGGACAAACGATGAAAACTATAACGTGTTGCGGGTTACAGGTAAAAACAAAGAATTAGGCGATACTTATATTCCGATTTTGGAAGAGGGAGCTACCTATGAGCTTAAAAAGCCTCAGGCCTCAACGGAAGACTGGGATAATAATATGGCAGACTGTGATGGTATTATCGAAGTTACAGCAAAAAATGGAGCAAAGCACACCTATTGTGTATACTACTATCAGGACAGCTCGGCGGCAGCCTTAGTAGGAATCCGCGACAAAGATAATATGTACACATCTTACAGTGAAAATATTGTTTACCGCTCCAAGGGAAGAGTGTACTATAATCTTTATATTTCAGGCTTAAACTCTACCCTGGGTGAAAATGTCATAGCTTATACCAAGGATGGAGCGGCTGCAAAGATTGAGTATACCCAGGATAATGACAGCTTTGATGTAACATCAGATGCAAGGATTGTGGTAAGTGCTCAGAACGGAGTAGAAAGAACCTACTATGTGATTTACAAAAAGACAGACAGCGATGTAAATCTTAGAAGTGTGGACAGTAAAGAAAATGAGTTAAAGAAGGTTGTCTGTGAGGGCTCTGAAATTGATATTATTGGAACAGAAAAGAAATTAGGAGCAAAGCTGGATTTAAAATGTAATCCGGGATACACAGCAACTTATAATGAAGATACCCAAAGAATTGAAGTGACAAAGGAAGCTACCGGTCAGGTAGAAAGATATAACATAAACTACAAAAGAGACACCAGCTCCGTAAATCTTAGGTCTATTACCAGCAAAGAAAACAATCTTACCGGAGTGAATATTAGTACTTATCAGTCAAGTATGAGCCAGGAAGATGAAAGCTTTGCATATTTTGGAGTGAGATTGAAAGGCGATGCAGTTAAGTGTACGAAAGATTTACAGGCAGAGGTAAGCTATGGCTGTAAGGCAGAGATTACTTATGCAGAAGATGCAACAAAAGATGCTCCGTGGATTTATGGAGATAATTATGTGGCTCTAATTGTTGTAAGCAATGATAAAATTTCCATAAATTATCTGGTATCTTACGAACAGGATGACACAAAGGCTGTGATAGAAAAGATTACAGATACAGAGAATACCTATGTATGTAAGCCATATATTAATAGCTACGGTGATACAGAGTACTATTATGCTGACGGAAAAAAAGCAGAATCAGAGAAGGTATATAAAATCTTTGTAACCGGAAGCAAGGAAAGCTTTGGGGATACTTATAAGCTTCAGTTGCCTGCAGGCACCACTGTAAAGAGTGATACACAGTTATCTGTGGATGGTCCAAGGTATGAGGATATGAAGAAATATTACTCTTATTATCTGGAAGAACAAGACAGGTCATATTCGGCTTACTATGATTGCGTTCGACGAATTGTGGTACAGGCGGCAAATAAAAGTGAAAGGATTTATGCAATCTACTATGTTCAGGATCAATCCGGGGCATGTATAGAGGACGTTACTGACAGCGAAAACACATACATTAAAAAACAGCTGACGGAGGATGATACTATTTCTGTGATGAATAGATTCACGTCACAGGTAGAAAACCTCAATCCGATATATCTGGTAGGAAATAATGCTCAGTTGGGCAATACCTATGAATTAAAAACAAAGGGGAATGCTAAGGTTAAGGTGATAAAGCCAGATAGTGCAGAATATCCTTATGAGTCTGGTGAAGTATCCCACGGATGGTACGAACAGGATAGATACGTGTATCGGACATTAAAATATTCTGATTATTTAGAAGTCACAGCTTCCAATGGAGCAGTGAGAAAATATCTCATCTGTTATTGTCAGGATGACAGTCAGGCTGCTATCACAAAGATTAGCGATGCGAATAATACGTATGATGAGCAGTATACCAGAATAAGTGACAGAACGACTTCCATAAATATTGTAGACCAGGAAGATGCATACTCTGGTGAATATGAAGATGTTTATGTGATAGATGTTGTGGGAAAAAATGCTACCATAGGAGATAGTTATGAACTGGAAAAATCAGAGGGAGCTACGGTAAAGATTACAAAGAGGACAGATAAAGAATGGAACTATTACAAAGGAGAAACCGAGAGAACTCTATATGGTGAAAATGGTGAAAGCAAAACATGTTATGGAAGATACGAAGACAGAATAGAAGTAACGGCTGCCAATGGAGCCAAGAGAATTTATGTGATTTTCTACAGTCCGGATACTTCAGACGTAGAGTTAGAGGGCATTACAGACGAGACAAATATACTGTCTAATGTTGACATTGCTACCACAAAAAGTATGCTCACTACCACAGAATGCGAAGAACAGGATGGATATGAGATAAACAAAAGTGAAGAAGTTTATTTGGTAAAAATGGTAGGAGAAAACGGATCCTTGGGACAGAACTATAAGCTGCAGCTTCCGGAAGGGACAACCTATACCGTTAGTCATCGGGGAGATAAAGATTTTAAGTATGCACAAACTTATAGTTACGGCTATACCTACGATGAAGAGTCAGGCTTAAGTGTAAGAAGATACTATTTTTATGCAGATAGAATTGTTGTTACCTCAAAGACTGGAGTTTCCAGAATTTATCTTCTTGCTTATTCGCCAAAAGACCAGGATTCGGTGGTGTATATGTACAATGATTATCAAAGCAGCTACACTCAGACACCGGTAGTGGAGACAGAACCAATTTCCATAAAGACTGCTGCAGGTGAGGAAAAAGCTTATTTGATTTATGCTTTAGGCGGCAGCAAGGAGTTGCCACAGACATATGAATTAAAGACTTGTGGAGTCGCACAACAGGAGAAGGTAAGCTTAGGGGATGAAGCCTGGAATTATACAGATAAAGGAGTAGAAAGGGAAGTCACCCTTCTGGATGAGACAACCCAGAACCTATTCTTCTCTTATACGGATAAGGTGACCATAACTTCTGATAGTGGGGTGATTAGAACCTATGTCATTGCATATGCACAGGATGATTCCACAGCACATTTAAATGGATTTGAAGAGGATGGAAATGTGTTTACCGTATCTCCGGATATTCCAACCGCGCCAACGGCAATGGAGACCACTACTACAGATGAACAGGGAAATCCGGTGACCGATGAGGTTTACAAGATTTATGTAGTGGGAGAAAATGAAACCATGCAGAATGGGTATGCCTGTTTTACATGGGATCTCCCAAAGGGAACCACGTATAACAACTGGTACAGGGCATCCTATGGTTTTTGGCCATATGAAGAAAAATCAGAGACTCACAGTTATGTGAAAAATGGAAATATCATAGAAGCAGAATTTACTTATGTGGCAGCGTTTGATGTTAAGGCAAGCAATGGGGTTACCAAAAGGTATCTGTTTGCCTATACCCAGGATAAAGATTTCGTAGAAGTTGAGGAAGAATGGTAATTACAAGCCATGCATAGGCAGAGTCTGGCTCTTAGGAGCCGGGCTCTTATTGCTTTTCAGGTAAAAATATATTAAAATCAGCTGAGACCTGTACTGAATAGTTACAAGCAAATAACTAATAATTATAAAATTAAGAAAGGCGGGAATTATATGAGTAATTTCAAAGAAAAATACTTGGCAGGGGAAATAGAATTTGAAGAGATAGATGATTATGTCTATGAGTGGGGGATGGATGAAAGTGCCGGAACCTTAAGGGACTATTTAGGACTCAGTGAAGAAGAGGAGGATGCCTGGGTCAGCCAGGGAGAGGAAGCATTGTTGGAACTTTTAGAAAAACAGATAGGAGAAAAGTACCAGAAATCATGAAAACTAAATTTGGAAATTAGCACTTTGCATAAAAAAGAGGCAAATAAAAATTTGCTTCTTTTTTTTTTGAAATAATTTATAGGCAGAATGAACAAAAAGAATCTGGAAAACAAATGACAACGAGGAAAAAATTTACAGGGTAGAAAATGAAAAAGCTGAAAAAACGGATAATCTCTTGAGTATCAAACTTTCTTATTGAAAAATGTTACGCGTTTGTGATATATCCTGACTTTTGCAGAAAATTGAGTATAAAATACCCGTCAAGCCCAGTAATTACAAGGCTTGACGGGTTTGTCATTTTGTCAG
>CACXGE010000115.1 GCA_902767135.1 uncultured Lachnospiraceae bacterium
CCATGGGCAATTAGATAGGAGGAGTTATATGATTTTTACAGCTGATGTTAGATTTTTTAATGAAGTAAATAATGACCCAGATTTAAATCACCTTTTTGTATGTGCTGAGAACTTAGCAGAAGCAACAGAGCAAATTACCGGATGGTATGGTGAGGAAATGATAGATTCAATTAACATCGCGGTATTTAGTCCTTACGATATGTTAATTTTTGAATCCAACGAGGATGAGATGTTATACTTTAATGTTAAGGATTCTCTTGGTGAAAAGGTAATATGGTAGGGGGATTCAATGGCGCGCAGAATAACGAAAGATTATATAGAGCAGTATGATAAAATTGTTTTTATTCAGCCATTAGCTCACCAGAAGTATCTTAAACAGATATATAATAAATGTGATAAGGGTTGGTTGATAAGCTATGAATCAGACTCAGCTCATCATGTGTGTTTCTTTGATGGAGTATTTAGAGATTGTAAAGAATGTGGATTATTAGAGGAAGATTTTGATATAGCTTATTGTGTTAATAAGACAGAATTAATTAGCTCGGCCGCACTCATCGAAAGAATTAACGATTGTATGAAAGCAGATTTAGAAGTACAATTTCTTATAGAAGAATAATTTTGGGATTGTAAAGAGAACAAATAAATTGTTCTCTTTTTTATTGTAAGTAATTTTCCAAAAAATATTTTGATTTTTTCTAAAAATTTTTATATAATATATATAGAAGATAAGAAAGGAGAGAAAACTATGAGCGTATTGATGGGTATGCACTGTGACAACTGCCAGTATTTTGGAGTCGACGCAGACGAACCGAGCGGCAGAGGTTTCCCTTGTCAGTATAGAGGTAAAGAATCTGAAAGACCATGCGAGTTTATGATTCTTTTGGAAGATGAGATAGAGAAAGAAGAAAATAGAGAGTGGTAGAAGATACCAAAGAAAGGAAAGGAAAGACCATGAAATATTATGTAGCTGATTCATATAAGCATATGACAAGAGTTGGAGAACCAATCAAGAAGAATGGTAAACTTTATACTGTTGTTGAAGGAACATGTGATAGATGCGGAGGCACAGGAATCTTTGCTTGTAGAGTAGAGAATGGACACCCAGTGCCGCACCCAGCTTATGGAGGTGTTTGCCTTCAGTGCGGTGGTGAAGGCAAGATTCAGAAGACGGTTCGTCTTTATACTGAAACCCAGCATGCAGCGGCGCAGAGAGCAAAAGAAACTGCAAGAGTAAGAAGAGAAAAGCAGGCCGAGGAACGCAGAAAAGAAAGACAGGCTACAGCTTTTACAAGATGGCTTGAGCGCAATGGCTTTGATGAAGATGGATATACCTATCTTATTTTTGGGAATACATACCCAATCAAAGATGAGCTGAAGGCTGCAGGTTGTAAATTTTCCCAGGAACTTAAATGGCATGGCCCAGCCGCAGTAGACGTACCGGAAGATTGTTATGTAGAAAGAATCCACTGGTCAGACGTTTATAGCTGGAACGCAGACGCTTTTGATATGTGGCGTACTGAAGAGGGCAATAAGTTCCTCGACGATATTTTTTCCAAAAATACTCTTGGTCAGTATGTAGGAGAAGTCGGTGAGAGACTTAGAAACATTCCAGTTATCTTTGAAAAGGTTATTACCTTTGAAGGTAAGTATGGTACAGCTCAGGTTTATCGCTTCAACTATGAAGGCGCGCAGCTCTCCTGGTTCACCGAGGTTCATAAAGACCTTGAAGAGGGCGCAGAGTACACACTCAGCGGTACAGTAAAAGAGCATAAGGTTTATGGGAATGTGAAGACCACTTATCTCAATCGTTGCATCATCAAGTAGAAAAATTTTAGGAAAATCTCAAGGGGAAGCAAAACGCTTCCTCTTTTTTATATGAAAAATTTTCCAAAAATTTTTTCGGGATAGTCTATGACGCTTTCTTTTCGGGCGGCCGCACTCGATGAAAAATTTTCCAAGAATTTTGGGACGAAATATTTTCCAAAAAAAATTCCAAAAAATTTTGGGTAAATTATTTTCCAGAAAAATTGTGGGTTGAAAAATTTTCTAGAAATTTTCCAAAAATATTTTCTGGAAATTTTCTAGAAATTTCGCGTCCGAAAAAGTTAGTAGAAATTTTAACTTAAAACTACTTATAATCAAAAGAGATAAACTTATACATATATGTATACGTATTACGTATACGTATATTAATATATAA